>JALEUS010000092.1 GCA_022780765.1 Bacilli bacterium
GAAAACTTCAATTCCTCAAACATATGTAATATAAAAAGTGAAGATAATGAAGAACTTTCGGTTATGGGAGATCTTCTTAAAAACAATGTTATGAGTATTATGGATGAATTTTCTGATAGCGTAACACCAAAAGAAAAAATGGAAATTCTGCAATCAATACTTAAAGATTTAATTAAATAGGGGGGATAAAATGATTTATTTAGACAATAGTGCTACTACTTATCCAAAACCAGAAGCAGTCTATATTGCTCTGGATTATGCTAATAGAAATTTGGCCTTCAATGCAGGAAGAGGAGATTATTATCAATCAAAGCAAGCGTTTAAATTAATTGATGAGACTAGGGAACATATCGCATCTTTTATATATGCTAAAAAAGAACAAGTTACATTTACCTCTTCTGCTACAGAATCTTTAAATATTATCATAAATGGTCTCGAAATAAAAAACGGCGATAATATATATATATCTCCATTTGAACATAATGCAATAATTAGACCTTTATATAATTTGAAAAAGAGCATCGATTTTAATATATGTATATTACCATTCAACAGCGATATGACTCTAAATGAGGAACGTTTAAACAATATGTTTGCTATAAAGAATCCTGCGTTTGTATTTGTTTCTCAAATAAGTAATGTTACAGGGCTCAAACTTCCCTATCAAAAAATTTTTGAAATGGCTAAAGCATATAACAGTATCAATGTTTTAGATAGCGCTCAAAGCTATGGCGTTCTTAATCCACGTAAAGAAAATTCTGACTTTATTGTATTTGCAGGCCATAAGTCTCTATATGCCTCATTTGGTATTGCTGGTTTTGTATCTGTCACAAACTACAAATTAAAAATAACTAAAAGTGGCGGAAACGGATCTGATTCGAGAAACCACGATATGCCAGAAAATAATCATGAGCGTTATGAATCTGGCTCTCCAAACGTTGTAGCTATATATGGATTAAAAACAAGTTGTGAATGGTTAGTAAACAACAATGTCTTAGAACATGAAGAGAAACTGACAAGATATTTATTATCAAAATTAAAAACAATTAACAAAGTATCTCTATATACACCTAAAAACGAAGATGATATTTTAGGAATTATTTCTTTTAACATAGAGGGTTATTCACCTGATGATGTAGGCGATATTTTATATTCAGAATACGGCATTTGTGTTCGAACTGGGTTTCATTGTAGCCCATTTGTTCATGAATTGATCAAGACAGTCGAAATTGGCGGGACTGTAAGAGTGAGCGTTGGTGCATTTAATTCTGAAAGAGACATAGATGTTTTGATTGATGCATTAAAGACTTTTTAGGAGGAAGATTTATGAAAAATGAAAAACTAGAGAGAGTAATGTTAAATTTTGATGAATTCACATTAGATTCTCTTTTGAAAGACTTAAAGGATTCATTGCTTGAATGGTCATTTGAAGGGCATCAATTATTAACAAAAAAACATAAAGTTCAAATTATTGTTGGTGTCGAAGGTGTTGGCTTGTTTAACAATCCATCTTTTCGCAAAAAGTATTTTGCTGCAATTGAAGATAAAATGCTATTTAAAACGCTTGTAAAGCTCGGATTAAACTTGGAAATTGGAACACAATTTGATCAAGCTCAACTTGCACAAGAACTTAGTAAAATCGAATTTAGTGAAAAACCACTATATACATATTTGATTAAAGAGCATTTTGGAATTGTTGATTACAAATTTGACAAGAGGGTAATCGAAACACCGATAGATATCATTGAGAAAAATGGTAGTAAGTTTTTTGAGTTATATGACTACCAATATATGATTAAGCAACAAGTTATAAATGACCTATCAAATCCTCAGAAGGATTTATATAGGATACTTGTTCACATGCCAACAGGCACAGGCAAAACTAAAACTACTATGCATATTATTTCCCATTATATTAATTTTATTTCTAAAAATAAGGGAATAGTGGTTTGGATTGCTCACACCAATGAACTTTTGCATCAAGCATATGAAACCTTCTTAAATGTATGGTCTCATTTGGCCTTAACGAATATCAATGTTTATAAGGGGTGGGTAGAGTTTCCGACAGAATTGAATAATGGTTTTCTTTTTACATCGATCCAAACACTTCAACAAAAAATGAATAAACCAGTGTTCGATGATCTTGCCTCTAAAGCTTCGCTTATAGTTTTTGATGAAGTTCATAAGGCTGGCGCTACTAGAACAAAAGAATGTATCAGTAGATTAATGAAAAGGAAAAATGACTATGGAAAGAAATTTATAGGATTAACAGCAACTCCTGGAAGAACTACCGAATTAAGTAAGGAAAATACCTTGTTTGTAGATGAATTTGATCATATTGTGGGCATAGATATTGATTTAATTAATTCAATTTCATTGACGCCAGAAGAGGCAAGAAATTATCAAGGAACTAAAGACCCAATTGGTTATTTTCAAGAGAATAAATATCTTTCAAAAATTAATAAAGAAACTCTTGACTATGATGTTGATGATGCAATTGCATCAGCTATTAAAAAGGAAATGGGAAATAAGGCTGATAGTTTCTCAAATGAATTAATAATGAAAATTGCAACAAATAGGTCAAGAAATATAAAAATAGTTGAAAGATTAAAAAAACTCAACGAGGACAACATTCCTACAATTGTATTTGCTTGTTCGTTGCAGCATGCAAAAATGTTATCAGCTTTTCTAAGACTACTTGATATTGAAAATTCCCTTGTTTATGGAGATATGGACCCTTACGAAAGAAAAAAATCCATATCCAATTTTAAAGAAGGTAAAGTCAACATTATAATTAACTATGAAATTCTAACAACAGGCTTTGACTCAACAAACATTAAATGTGTCTTTATAACGAGACCAACTAAGTCGGTTATACTATATAGTCAGATGATAGGAAGAGGACTAAGAGGTCCAAAGATGGGCGGTAACGATACTTGTCTTTTGATAGATGTTAAAGAAAATCTTATAAGTTTTAATGAAAATAAAGCATTTAAACACTTCGATAAATACTGGAAAAAGGAGGACTAATTATGCCAGAAGAAATAGAAACATTATCTGAAGAAACTGAAAAAAGTAAAATTGTAAACGCGTCAATGTATATTGATGCACTAAAGAGCTCAGGATATAAAAGTACCTATAATGCTATTGCAGAAATTGTAGATAACTCTATAGATGCTGAAGCTTCTGATATTTTTATTATTGGTAAACAAGCGGTTGCTGGAAATGGTGAGAAAAAAATTGTAAGTTTTGCCTTTCTTGACAATGGTCGCGGAATGGATTATGCAACATTAAAAGGTTGTTTAACTATTGGATTTACAACTAATCAAGAAAGAAAAGGCATGGGTAGATTCGGAGTTGGTTTACCTCAAGCTTCTGTTTTTGTCTGCAATAGAGTAGAAGTGTATTCATGGCAAAATGGCATAGAAAATTGTAAAAAAGTATATCTTGATGTTGATGAAGTTA
>JALEUS010000002.1 GCA_022780765.1 Bacilli bacterium
AGCTTTAAAGTGCAGTATATCTTTGGGAACTATTTACAATTACTTCTCTTCTAAAGAGGAACTGATCTCTTCTACCATTCAAGATATCTTTAAAGAGACGATGGAAGAATCTCTCTTCTGTTTTAAGAAGACATCATTTATTGAAGTTGTCTCCATCTTCCATGAGAAACTTTACACAGTATCAGAAGAGTACAATAATTTTATTTTGGATCATTCCAGGATAGCCTCAAAGGAAAACAGAAGAGTGATGGACTATTATCATGAGCACATCAAAAAGAATCTTTTAAGGATACTCAATGAAGATGAAGAGATCGATCATTCTTTTTTTGATGATTCTCTTTCAAAAGAAGATTATGTGAACTTTATTTTTTTCAATCTCATCTTTTACGTCATAAAGAAAAAAGATTTTAAAATCGTGATCAATCTCATTCGGAAGACCATATATAAGAAAGAACAATGATATATATGCAAGCTATTATGGAGACAAGAATGTTATAATTTTTAAAGTGAAGGATGTCGATCTCTTCTACGGTGAAAAACATGTTCTCAAAAAAAGTGAACATTGACATTCACAAGAATAAAGACACTGCTTTTATAGGACCATAGGGATGTGAAAAGTCTACTTTTTTAAGATGTCTCAACAGAATGAATGATCTCATCGATAACTGCAAGATACAAGGAGATATCAGCTATCAGAAAGAGGATATCAACAAGATAAATCCTATGATAATTAGAAAAGATGTCTGAATTGTTTTTTTTTCAAAATCCTAACCCTTTTCCTGTGCCCATATTTGATAACATCTGTTTTAAACCTAGATGACAAGGAATAAAAATGAGCTGAAAAAGATCGTGGAAGACAGTTTAAAGCAGGCTATCCAATACGATGAAGTGAAAGACAGATTGAAAGACTCTAATTTATCTCTCTCAGAGAGACAGCATTAGAGACTGTGTATCGCAAGAATAGTAGCGATGAAACCTCAGGTTATTCTGATGGATGAACCTACTTCCGCATTAGATCCTATCGCTACTACAAAAATCGAAGATCTCATTTATATTTTTAAAAAAGGATTACGCGATAATAATTGTTACTCACAATATGCAGCAAACTATCAAAATCTCTGATTACACAGCGTTTTTATGCTGGGAGAGATAGTTATTCAATGATACAGAGACACTATTTATAGAGCTTAATAATAAGAAAACAGAGGACTATATAAAATGAAGATTTGGTTAATATGAATATTGATAAAGAAATCGATTCTTTGTAACAGATGACATCATCTACCAGTGTGAGAATAAACAGTGCGATATCAGATTTGCAATATACACTAAACTGGTTGTCAAGTACATAGAAAGGATAGCTGATCACGCTTTCAACATCGCAGAGTTGGTCATCTACATCAAAAAAGGATATTATAAGGACAAGCAATTTTTTAACAAAAGCAATATCAATGTAAAATATTAAATTGTTTATATAAAAATTGAATTGTTAAATTTTTGTTACTCATGTAAATGTTGATAATAACAGGTACATTTTATCTACTATTATTGTTTTTCACATGATAAAATAATTACATGAGAATTGGAATTTTTACAGATCAGTACTATCCTGTCATATCAGGTGTTGTCGTCTCAATTAAAAACCTGTATGAGACTCTTGAGAAGATGGGACACACCTGTTACATCTTTTCTTGCAACAAGTATAAAGGACATGAACAGGATGATGAGATAAAAAGCAAGAGAATCATCTTCATGGGAAATATCAATTATCCTTTCCCTGCTTGTGAAGATTATCTTTATTCGATCTCTGATAGAAAATATATCAAGGAGATCGGCAAGTATCATCTTGATGTCATCCATGTTCAAAGTGAGTTTAATATTGCAAAGATAGCAAGGAAAGCTAGCAAGAAGTATCATATACCTATCGTCTACACATTGCACACAGCTTGGACCAATTATATATCAACTCTCTTTCCTCGCACTGGAAAAGCGTTTCATCCTTTCTATGTTTTCTTGATGAGAAATCTCTTTACTAAACCGATTGCTAAGAAATCTGTGAAGATAATTCTTCCAACCAAGAAAATGTACATGTACTTGAAAACATACGGTATAAATAAAGATAAGACAGTGATAATTCCTACCGGTATCGACATGACCAGGTTTGAGGAAGAGAATATCGATTTTAATAAGCTTCAGAGTTTAAAAGAGAAGTACTCTCTTGTCGGAAAGAAAGTGTATCTTTTTGTGGGAAGGCTTGCAAAAGAGAAAAATATACCTCTTATCATCAAAGCCTATGCATCAGCTTTCTCATCTGATGACAACAAGAGACTTCTGATAGTAGGTGGTGGTCCTATCTTACCTGAATTGAAGAAGGAAGTTGAGAAAAACAACATTCAAGATAAGGTGATTTTCACCGATATGATCGATTGGAAAGAGATACCTTATTACTATCGTCTCGGAGACTTTTTGATTAATGCTTCAGTGACAGAGACTCAAGGTTTGACATATATAGAAGCTTTGGCTAGCAAAGTTCCTGTGATAGCTCAAAAAGATCCTTGTATCGAAGATGTCATCATCGATAAGAAAAATTCATTTGTTTTCGATGGTGAAATAGAGCTTGTTGAGAAATTAAAAGAGTCATCGATGTTCGAAGATTTAAATCAGATCAAAGAGAATGCGTATATAACAAGCAGAGATTATACAAAAGAGCAGTTTGCTTTAAAAGTTGAAAAAATTTATAGAGATGCTATTGAAGAGTACAGTAAGAAGTAGTCATCTTCTATTTGATATCACGATGAGTACAACAGCTGTTATTATCAGAGCTAAAGTTAAAAAGTAGAGAGAGTACTTTATTATTCTCTCTTTTTTTTGTTTACTGAGGAAAGCATCATCTAAGATGGTTGAAAAGAGTCTTTCGTAGTTCTCCAAATTCTTTTTAGCATCTGTGTTGTTAAAAAAATCCCTTGAAATAAAAAAATATTTCTTTGCTAGTGAGATATTATTTTTTCTCTCGTCATCGCTAAGATAGTCTTTTCTCATGTACAGAAGAGCGATCTCATTATAGATATCTCCTGGTAAAATATCTTCTCTCAAGTTGTGAATCTCAATTAAAAATTTGATTGAATCTTCAGGATTGTTTTTAGACAGATATATTTTTATATATTTTATTATCAGATCATCTAAATAAGTTAAGTTGAGCATCTCTTTTGAATATGATTTAAATATTTGATCCATGATAAGGGAGAATTTTTCCTCATCTTTATTCATCACTTCTCTTGCTTTGAAATAAAGGTCAGTCTCTTCTGTGCTTTTCTTCTCATTTAAAGATATTAGGAATTCTTTTATTGAAAAGTTCTCTTTCTTATCTAGTAAAAAGAGAAGATCAGCTTGATGGTCATATTTTTTGTCATCCTTATGTCTGAGAAGGAAACAGAGCTTCTCATCAGCAAAATTGATCAAAAAAGAGTAAGCTTTTTCAATGTCTTTATCTACACCGTTACCTGTCTCATAGATACTGCTTAAAAAGAGAAGATCTTCTTTTTCTCTTATTGTTTCTCTCTCTTTGATAAAACTATCTCTATCGTATGTCTCATAGTAGAGATCAATTAGCTCATTTTTATTCATATCTACATTTTATAACCTGTGATGGTGGTTAGAAAAAAATATTTTTTAATATATATATTTTTTATATAATAAATAGGTAATAAACAGGTAGATTTTGTTATGGAAAAAAAGATAGAAAACCGCAAGAGTGTCTTTCCTCGAATGAAAGGACTCTTAGGCAGGACCCCTTATCGTGTATATGCGATTTTGTATTTTGTCTACATCATTT
>JALEUS010000007.1 GCA_022780765.1 Bacilli bacterium
TTCTCTTAGAAATATATGCAGAGGAAAAGAAGACAAATAAAATGAGGATGACCTGAGATGTCATTCTCAGTGTGAGCATGATATTATTGGTTTTATTCTCTGTTCTCTTTGTTTCTTTTGTTAAGATGGAAACAGATTATAAGATAGCTTTGATAACAGTTTCTTGCTGTTTTGTTTTAATCGGTATTATAGGCCTTGTATTTCTTGATTGCTACATCGCATATTATGATTGTAAAATACGCCACAAAAGATTTATACCGAGTTTGAAAGACTATTTATTTGGACCGCACACTATTTTAAAAAGAATACTCCATTGTCCAAATTGGAAGAGCAAATCATGGTGTAGTAAGAGAATGTCAAAGAAAGATTGAATCAGGATATAGTTCTGTACTTGGTGAGATAATAAGTCATAGTGGCTAATGTTTTTCCATCTCTGACCTTATCTTCTTGAATCATCTTGATAAATTCGTTTAACTTGATCCATGAGAAAGAGAGAGTCTCATCTTTATCAAGATGCTGCTTTCCTTCTTTTAAATCGGTAGCTAGATAAAGGTAGATGACCTCATCTGAATAGGCACAGGTCGGATAGAAGAGGCCTAAAAGTTCGATGTTGTTTGCAATATATCCTGTCTCTTCTGCTAGCTCTCTTAATGCGGTGTCTTTAGGATCCTCATCTTTATCACATTTTCCAGCAGGAAATTCGATCAATGTTGTGTCATAAGGGTAGCGGAACTGTTCTTCTATAATTATTTCGTTTTTCTCATTGATAGCTAAAACGCAGCTCGCTTTGCAGTGTCTGATAAGCTCTCTTGTAGAAGTGTGACCATTAGGTAGTTTTACTTCATCGACAAAAAGATTTAGTATCTTTCCTTTAAATATCTCTTGGCTTTTTATTGTTTTTTCTTTTTGTTCCATAAAAAGATCCTCCAAGAAAATTATAATACAAAACTCTTTCTTTTTTTCTTGCAAGTAAACCTCCTTAAAAATGATAAAATAGATATGTGAAAAATAAGGTTGTTATCGCTACTTCAAATAAACATAAATTTGCTGAAATGCAAGAATGCCTTATCAGTATTTTTGATGTCGTCTACTCTTTAACTGATCTTGGAATCAGTATTGACGCTGAAGAAACAGGTTCGACTTTTCTTGAAAATTCAAAGATCAAAGCTTTAGATATCAGCAGAAAAGTGAATCTTCCTGTCATAGCTGATGACTCTGGATTATCGATATGTTCATTAAATGATTTTCCTGGGATATATTCTTCTCGATTCATGGAAAATGAAACCTATGAAAACAAATGCAAAGAGATTATTAGATTGCTTGAAGATAAGATCGACAGGTCTGCTTATTACACTTGTGCAATCACATTCATCGATAAAAAGAGAGATATATTCAAACAGATAGAGAGAAGAAGTGAAGGATGCATAGTAAAAGAGTATAAGAAGAGAGAACATGGATTTGGATATGATCCTATATTCTTTTCTGATGAAGCAGGAGAGATATTTGGAAATATTTCAAAGGAGGAGAAGTTTAAGTATTCTCATCGAGGAAAAGCTATAAGAGATCTGGTCTCTTTTCTTAGGGAGTTATATTCATGAAAGTAATTTTGGGTGTAGGTAACCACGGTTATGAATATGAGCATACCAGACATAACGCTGGCTATGATGCTTTGGATTATTTTTCTAAAATGGTCAATATTCCTATCAGCAGAGAAGATTTCAGAAGCCTCTACGGGTACGGAAGTTACAATGGAGAAAAGCTTTTTTTGATGAAACCTTTGACCTATGTCAATCTCTCTGGAGAAGCATTAAGACAGGTGGTCGGTTTTTATAAAACTCCTCTTGAAGATATCATCGTCCTTGTCGATGATATGGACACCGATGTTGGAAAGATCCGTCTCAGATTAAAAGGTAAGGCAGGTGGACACAACGGATTAAAAAGCATCATCCACGAACTTCATAGCGAAGAATTTAAAAGGATCAGAATAGGTATCTCAAAGCCGGAGGGAAACATTATCAACTACGTGTTAGGAAGACCGTCAAAAGAAGAGAGCATCCTTTTTGAAGAAGGAAAGAAGAAGGCAGCTGAAGCTCTTCTTTACTCTTTGGATAATTCCTTTGAAAAAGCTATGAGCAAGTACAACATATAACAAGTACAACATATAAGATGAACACAGGGAAACTATCTTTATTAAATTATTTAAAAGAAGACATAGCTTACAAAAGATTTCAAGATAGAAAAGATATTAAAGTATCATCTTTGGAGACTTTAGCTATTTTGACTGCGCTATCTTTTCATGAGAGAGAAAGAAAGATGTTCTTTCTCTTTTCTAATCTAGGAGAAGCAACTGCTTTCAATCAGTTTTTAGGTGATTATTTAAGCGAGGATGAACTCTATTTCTTTCCACACGATGATCTGTTTCATCTCAGTTCTTTAGGCGTATCTTTTGAGATGAAGGATGAAAGAATGCTCGCTTTATCTTCTTCTTTATCTTCTTTTCCATCGATAATGATATCTCATGTATCTGCGTGTAAATTAAACATCTCTTCAAAAGAGGAGTATGTGAAAAGATCTCTTGTTTTAAAAAGAGGAGAGATGTATTCGATGGATGAGATAATATCTTCTTTTTTAAAAGCGGGTTACATCAGTATCGATCACATCAAGCAAAGTGGTCAGTACGCTAAAAGAGGAATGATCATCGATATCTTTGATCCGACTAAAAAAGATCCCGTAAGAATTGAGTTCTTTGGGGATGAAATAGAGTCAATCAGATTTTTTAATATGGAGGATGAGAGATCTTTCAAAGAGATAGATGAAGTGACGATATATCCTTCAACAATCAGGCTTCTCAATGATAAATCTAAAAACATCTTGAATGAATACATCAAAGACTTTAATTTTAAATACAAAGATTCTATCTACTACTCAAACTATCAAGATATCATATCTTCTCTTGAAAACAGAGTTGAAGAAGGATATGTTAATGAGAGAGATATGAGATTTTACTCTCTTTTAAAAGAAGAAGACAACACTCTATTTTCTTTTTTAGATGACTATGAAAAATATGTCTACTGCAAAGAAGATATCTACAAGGAAGAGATCGATATTTCAAAAAGAGAGAAGGAGTATTTTGAGAAATCTTTTCAGGAAGGAAACTCTCTTTTAAAGGAGAGAGTATATGTTAAAAATAAGATGGAACTTTCTTCTTTTATAGATGTAAAAAAGGAAGAAAATGAATCTTTTGCTGTCAGAGAAAATGGATATAAAGCCTCCTCTTATCACGAATCATATCAGATTGTAAAAAGATATCTTGATGATGGATACAAGGTGAGAGTCGCTCTTTCGGAACCTTCTTTAAGCAATTTTAAAAAACTATTAGATGACCATCAGATAAATAATACTTACTATCCTGTTCACAGCGATGTTCTTTTATACGATGGAAACATATCTCACGGATTTGAGATTGCAAAATATAAAAGAGCATATCTCTCTTCTAAAGAGCTGTATGGAGTAACTTTGCAGAAGAGCAGATTTTTATCCAGATACAAAGAAGCCAAGATAATAAGAAATTACGATGAAATAAAAGTGGGTGACTACGTTGTCCATGAGATGCATGGTATAGGAAAGTATCTGGGGGTTGTTCTTTCAAATGGACTTGAGTATCTGAAGATTCAGTATGCAAACGATGCACTTTTTTTTCTTCCTTTAGCGCAGTATAAGCTGATAAGAAAGTACTCTAGCAAAGATGGATACACTCCTTCATTAGACAGATTAGGAGGCTCAACCTGGGCTAGAAAGAAGAGACAGATAAGAAGCAAGATCGCTTTTATTGCAGATCAGCTTTTAGAGATCTACTCTTGTAGAATGAATGAGGAAGGATATGCTTTTGCTGATAATCGAAAAGAGGAAGATGAGTTTGCTTTATCTTTTCCATATGTTCATACCGATAGTCAAAGGGATGCTATTTTATCTGTCAGGAAAGACATGGAAAGCAAGATACCTATGGACAGACTCATTGCAGGAGATGTTGGATTTGGAAAGACAGAAGTAGCTTTCAATGCTGCTTTTAAAGCTATCCTATCTGGTAAACAGGTTGCATTTCTCTGTCCGACCACTATCTTGTCGATGCAGCATTACAAAGTGGCAAAAGAGAGATATAAAGATTATCCAGTCAAAATCTGTCTTTTCAACAGGTTCGTTTCTTTAAGTCAGCAGAAAGAGAATATCAAAGCTATCAAAGATGGGAAGATGGATCTTATCATAGGAACTCACAGGCTTCTTTCAGATGAAATCATCTTCAATGATTTAGGACTGCTGATAGTTGATGAGGAGCAGAAGTTTGGAGTCACTCACAAGGAGAAGATAAAAGCAAAAGTTAAGAATATAGACTGTCTCACTTTGACAGCTACTCCTATTCCGAGAACTCTGGAATCTTCTCTTTTAAATGTGAAGTCTTTGAGTCTTTTAAAAGAGGCTCCATTAAATAGGATGCCTGTTAAAACATACGTTTTAAAATATGACTTTTCCCTGATAGTTGAAGTCATTACAAAAGAGCTCAACAGGAAAGGACAAGTATATTATCTTCACAATGAGATAAGCAGCATCAATCAGGTTGCAAGCAAGATCAAAAAAAGATTTAAAGATAACACTGTCGCTGTCTGTCATGCTAAGATGGATGAAGATGAGATAGAGAAGATCATGAATTCTTTCTACGCTGGAGAGATTGATATTCTGGTGTGCACTTCAATCATTGAATCAGGTTTAGATATTCCAAATGTTAACACGATAATTGTAGAGAGAGCAGACAGATTTGGGCTTTCATCTCTATATCAGATAAAAGGAAGAGTGGGAAGAAGCGATAGATTAGCATACGCTTACTTCTTTTACTCAGGTGATGAAAAAGATCTGACCGATGAAGCAAGAAAGAGACTTAAAGCACTGACTGATTTTACAGAGCTGGGTTCGGGATACAAGATAGCCATGCAGGATTTAAACATCAGAGGTGCAGGTGATATTTTAGGCGCCAAGCAGTCTGGATTTGTAGATTCTTTAGGATACGATGCTTATATAGATCTTTTAAAAGAGGTGATAGACGAGAAGACATTTAAGAAAAATGCAGAGAAGAAAGAAGAGAAGTATCAGTTATCATTCTCTTTAAACAGTGTGATCCCGTCCTCTTACTGCGATGAGAAAAGCCGTATCTACATGTATCAGGAGATAGCCTCTGCTACAAGCAAAGAAGAGCTTGTTGCTCTTGGAAACAGGATAAAAGATATCTTCGGTAATTATCCTGTCGAAATAGATAATCTATTGAAGAAGAGAGAGATAGAACTGTTTATAAATGGATTTTTGGTCTCATCCTTTGTTGAGGATTTAGGAAGCTATCTTTTAGTAACCTCTAAAACGTACAGCAAAAAAGAGAACATATATAAAATCTTGCAGGACACAATTAAGGCGAGAGAGAAAACATTCAGAATAAAGATAGTTGATAACTGCTTTGCTTTTGAAGTGATCATCACTAAAAATTATTTAGATGATCTCTTAGATATAAAAAATATTATTCTCAGATCATTTTATCAGACAGAGAGTAAATGAAACGGATGTTGTTTTTGATGACACTTGAATAAAAAGAGTCGTACTTGTAATAGAAATTGAAGGTGTAGTTATCTAAAACAGTATCATCTTTAACAAGGTCGATGTTCAGATACACTATCTCTTCAGTCGAGACATAATAATAGAAATTTTCAGTCAGCAGAATATTTTTTCCATCGCTCAGTTCCTGAACTTTATTGTTTCTTTTGTACGCTTTATATCCTTTGGGAATCTGAACAAAAAAGTATGAGAGAGAAGAAGAGTTTAAATTGAGAGAGTTTTTCTCTTCACTGTTGAATGCGATATCTTTATTTTCGTAAAAACTGTTTAATTCTTCCTCATTGTTGATGATGTAATAATTTGCATAAAAGACACTGTCAGTTAAAAAGTTTTCATGCTGTATCTCTTTCATGTTTATCTTTTCATAAGAGATAGTATGAGATGATAAAACCATGTTATCTATGTAACATTTGTGGCAGTAGTAAGGACGGTTGTTCTGTTTACATGAAAACAGAAGAAAGGCTGAAAAAAGTATAGGAAGTCTTCTTTTCATGATTCTATTTTACAATAAAATAAACATATATTATTCATTCTCTTAAGAAGGTGAAATAAAAATCGTATTCGTTATCTTGGTAGAAAGGAGAGAAGATAACATCACCTTTATATAAAAACACTGGATATAGTTCTTTTAAATAGAAAGGAACTTTATGTTTTGATAAAAACTCATCGACATCTTTTGTCTTTATGTTGGAAGAAAAAGTATCTCCTTTTTTAAAATTCCTTATTTCAAGAGGATACATTCCTATCTGAGTCTTTTTTACTCTTGAGAGATCTATATTAAAATACTCATTATGAATAATTACTGGTTTATTTATATGATAATGATATTTTTTATTTATTTTATCAGTTATAAAGAAGAAAGTATCTGTTTTACATATATAAAAGTTGTTTTTAATTGGTAAGATATTATTCTCTTTTCTTTTTAAAAAAGAGAAGATGTTTTTACTCTCCTTTTCTATCTGTAGAACAGGTATATTTTCTGTTTCTTTGTTTAAAAGATAAAAGATGAGTCTTTTTTTATCATCATCATTTAGTTCATCATAAAAGGAGAAAGATACTGTTTTCTTTAAAGAAGAAAAACTGCTGTAAAGAGAAGAAAGATATTTGTTTTTCTTGTCCATCTCTTCTTTTAGCTTTATCTTCTCATCTGTAGAAATGTTCATTGTTCTTATTCTGTTTCTTTCATGGATCAGATTTTTATTTGTCTTGTCTTCATAGTAAAGATAATTATTTTCATGAAGAAAAGAATATATCTCTTTTTTTGTGATGTCTAAAAGCGGTCTGAATATTTTGATTGAAGAAAAGATATTTTCTTTTTTTAGTCCGTAGTTTAAAGGAAGAGATCTTCTATTTTTTTGAATGAGATATGTCTCTATTGAATCATCAAGATGATGAGCGACAAGAAGAGAAGATAAAGAATTCTCATGAATTATCTTATTAAAATAAGAGTATCTGAATTCTCTTGCCCAGTTTTCAAAGTTTGTATTTTCAGGTTGGTAAGCATCGCATTTAAAAAGAGTTAAAGAGTACTTATCAACATAGTAAGAGACAAGTTCTTCTTCTTTATATACCTCATCAGAATCATGATAATCTATATAAGCT
>JALEUS010000100.1 GCA_022780765.1 Bacilli bacterium
AGAGTGTTATGGCAATACCACAAGAAATATTAGAAATTGAAAGACCTAAAAATACTGTAGTTTATGTTACTAGTTCTGGTAAATACGGAGTTAAGAAAAGAATTGGTTGTAAACGAATGAATGGCAAAAACATACCAATTAATGGTCCTACTATTGGTCATATTATTAATGGTGAATATGTACCTATTAAAAACGTGAATATATCTTCTGTTTCACCAGCACTACTAGACTTTGCTGATTATAAACTATGTGAAGATCTTTTTAATGATATGATTGATGAATTATTAGAAGTCTTCTCTAATAGTGATGCTATTAAGCTTTATGCTATGGCAATACTAAGAACTTGTAATCCTGATGTTAAAGATAATGAATTACAAGAAAAGTATGAAAACTCTTTTCTTTCTATCTTTCATCCAAATGTTCCATTATCTAAGAATACAGTATCTAAGTTTCTATCCGATTTAGGGAAACAACTTCCTATGATTTATAAGTTTATGCAGAATAGAGCTAAGAAAGTTGGTATTGATCATCACTTATTAATTGATGGAACTCTTAAAAATAATGATTCCACTATCAATACTCTTTCTGATTATTCTTATAAATCAAAAATCAAGAATAGAAATGATATTTCTGTTCTTTATGCTTTTGATTTAGAAAGAAGAGAACCAGTATGTTCTCTTTGTTATCCTGGTAACATGTTAGATGTTACTTCTTATTCTGATTTTATCGATAAATGCTCTGTTTTTAATGGAATTATTGTAGCTGATAAAGGTTTTCCAGTGTCATCTATTCAAGATAGTTTAAAGAATAAAGAAAATCTTCATTATCTATCTCCTCTAAGAAGAAACTCTACTCTGATAATAGAACATGATATGTATTCATATGATGGTATATTAAATGATGAAATGGATAACATTCAATATAAGAAATGTTCTTTAAAAAATGGAAGATTCTTATATTCTTATAGAAATCCAAAAAGAGCAATCAAAGAAGAAAATGACTATCTTAAAAACAGAAAAAGAAACAATGATTATGATAATGAAAACTATCAAAAGAAAGATAAAAGTTTTGGAACTGTTACCTTTATAAGTGATATAGATTTAACTCCACAAGAAGCATGGGATTGTTATTCTAAGAGATGGGAAATAGAACTAGTGATGAGATTCTACAAACATGCACTTGAATTTGATGATACAAGAGAACATTCAACATATTCAGTATATGGAAGTGAATTTGTAGATTTCTTAAGTGAAACATTAACATATAGATTACTTAATAAGTTTAAAGACACAAAACTACTAGAAGAACTAACTTACTCAAAGATATTAAAGATATTAAAAAGAGCAAAAAAAGTAGAAGTTAATAACGAATGGAAACTGCTAAAAATAAATCCATATGAAGAAAAAGTATTAAAGAAATTAAATGTGTTAGAAACAACTACAGAACAACAAAAAAGAAAACGTGGAAGACCCAGAAAAATTATTATATAGTATATGAAATTGGGAAAGTTCTA
>JALEUS010000022.1 GCA_022780765.1 Bacilli bacterium
TGATGCTGTAATCAACGCAATCTTGTGTCGCATGTTTCCTGGCGAAGAGTATGTTTCTTTCTTCACATCCATCAATAGCGATGAAACTTTTCCGGGTTGCATACTTAGGCCTATAGGAAATAAAACGCCATTGAAATATATCCCTGTTCTTAAGAACCTCTATTACACAAATACAGGCACTTACTTTGAGGTTTATGAGTGCATTACAAACGAATTAGAAGAAATGCTCAAGAACGGTCAAATCAAATATGTTCTTTTAGGCAATCACGAGGATAATAATGACGATATGAACAATCCTCTTCTTAAGAAGATGCTTAATAAAGTTATCTCTAAATGGCCTAGAGAGACGATTGTTAATGGAAGAGATTTAGGTGGTGAATTAGAAGACAAAACCATTGAATTTGCGAAAGCTGAAAGAAACGCACAAAACAAGATGAAAAGACTATTAAGGAAATCTGGAGTTATACAAGGAAGCGTTTCAAAAAGAAAAATGTCAATTCAATATGTGCAAGAAGATGCAACATTGGTTACTCCAGATTACAAAGACAGAACTCTTTTAACCAAATCGATTATCTATGAGCAGCCTCTTCTTTATAATTCGTCACTTATAAATTCAAAGGTTGTTAGAGATAGCAATGTTCAATCATTAGTTTATTTAGATGTATCTGGTTCAGTGGTAAGTGATATCAATCATTTTGCCCCATTATTGTTAAAACCATATAAAAACAAGGAATGTCTTTTGTTTGCTTTTTCAACGATAGTGGTACCAGTTTCATATCAAGATTTTAGAAAAGGTAAATATAAGTCAACTGGTGGCACATCACTTAATTGTATATTTGAACATTACTTTTCTTTGCCGAAGAAAAAACAAACAAAAAAAGTGCTTATTTTAACCGATGGTGAAACAGGAAAAGTAGCTGAAGATTATCATCAAAAAATAAAACAGCAAAAAATTGAAGTCTATTGTGGTCTTTTTGGTAAATATACAAAAGACGACATGTCAAACATAACAAAATATTTTGAGGAGTTTTAATATGATTTTAGTAGCAGAATATGTATCCCCTGGTCATCCAGATCGTTTATGTGACGCAATTGTTAATAACATAGTTAATTATGTTGTATCTAAAGATAAGGACGCTCTGTGCGGTCTAGAATGTGCTGTTCATACGAACAAAGTTTTTGTTGATGGAAGAATAGCTGCTGGCAAGAACCGCAGGGTAATCAATCAAGACAAAATTAAAGAAATAGTTAGACAAGTATATAGAGATGCTCATTATGGTGATCGATATACTGCAAATGGGACCAGCCATGATAGATGTTGGCATCCTTATCCTGAAGAACTTGAGATAATTTTAGATGTCTGTATTGAAAGACTATCTGATGATGAAAGAGAATTGAGAAAATATAGTGATGATCAGAACATCGTGAACGGATATGCATTAAATTCGCCATCATCTGATTATTTCCCCGTAGAACATTATGCCGCTATAAGGAGAGGAGAAGCTTTATCAAAAGAAAGTCATTATCATGGTCCAGATTTTAAAGTTCTAGTCCAAATCGATAAAGAAAATGGAAACTTAAGTTGGCATCGTTTGACCATTAGCGCTCAACACCATAGAGATGAGTACTATAAGCAGTTCTTTGGATATATAAAGTCATGCATTGATTCGATTTTAGATAGACTGTTTTCTGGAACCCCATGGAACTCCTTATCAAAAATTGATAATAGTTGTTTTTATTTAAATGGTGCTGGTGATTTTGTACAAGGCGGGCCTGAAGGAGATAACGGATTATCAGGCAAAAAGCTTTGTGTTGATTTTTATGGTCCATCAGTACCAATTGGTGGCGGTGCTATTTATGGTAAAGACCCGCACAAAATAGATGTTTGCGGTGCATTAAGAGCTCGCGAGCTAGCTGTTAAATTAGTAAAAGAACACGTATTTCATAGTGTTTTTACTACATTGGCATGGTCGCCAGGTGAAAAAGCACCATATATTATTGAGGCTTATGAGATTGATGAGTTTGGCACAAAATTCAAAGTGGACGACTCTCTGTTGCCTGCTAGAGATTTCTTCTCTATTGAATGTATAAATAATGACCTAAATTTAGCTGATAGAAAAATTACATCGATAAGAGATATTAAATAGCAAATATTCTGTACTGATAAGAGTACACATTTCAATCATAAATTACACTTCAGTATGTGCCTGTAATAATAGAAGCATAAAGTGAGGATTTTTTATGTTAGAAACATTAACTTTAAAATTTTGGGAGCCATTCTTCAGAGTGGTAAAAATCAATGATGGTTGTCCTGTAAAAATTGTTTATGGATGCCCAGAAGACAAAACCTCCATTATTCATGATGACATTAGCAAAGCCGAGAACGTATTGGCCTATGGCACTACAGGAAGTGGAAAATCTGTCTTTTTACACGTATTCATTAAAGGTGCTTCAATGCTTAACACTGTTGAAGATGTGAGATTGGTTTTGGTTGATTCTAAAAGAGTTGAATTTAATCAATACAAGAATAGTGAATTGTTGCTTTGCCCAATTATCAATAATGGTGATGAATTATTAGCTAAAACTAAAGAGTTGATTAACGAGTGCCATAAGAGAAAAGAAGTGATTGGAGATAACGACTTTGAAGCCTCTAGAAAGCAAAATAACCAGTATTTTCCATATATTTTGTTAGTTATTGATGAATATGCCAATATGGCAAATAAGGAATTAAATAACGCTTTATTAGAACTTATGAAGGATGGATTTAAATATGGAATCCATGTAGTTTTATCGGCACAAAGAATAAGCGGTTGGGTCGCTGATATTGATTTCTTCAAATCTTTCAAAACCATTGTTTGCCAGTCCAACTATGATGAAAAAGTCACACGCGAATTAATAGGGAATTATATTGAATTAAAAGGTAGCGGTGACTCTTTGGTTCTTCGCGATGGAGAACTAACCAGAACCCAAGGACTTTATACTTCCTATAATGAAGACTTATCCGCGAAAGTTGATGAGTACGTTATGTCGATGGAAACATGGGTGTTTGAGATGTTAGCAAAACACAACGAAGAAGTTCTAGTTCCTGTCAACGATAACGGAGATATTATTGTTAAAAAGAAAACAATCACAATCTTTAATGTGAAAAACTATCTCAAAGCAGATAAGTTAGACAAACATAGAAAGATTAAGATAAAATTCTGGTCTTTGATGAAGATGATACGAGGAAAGAGATATTCTATCCATTTAGAAAATGGTGAATTTGCTTATTATTCCTGTCGCATGTATGAAGGGTGGTATAATAAATTTTGGAAGGAGCATAAAAATGAGTTATAAAAGAAAAGTTTTTATATTGAATAAACCTTTTGAAGGCAGCTATACGGATGTAGAGGGTAATGTTGCTCACGAAATAATCGATTATTTTAAAGCTGACAACAACAAAGTTTATATTTACAACAATCCTTGGGGCCATTGTCCAGATGACATTGAGGTTGATGAAAGCAAAAACTATAAAGTTGAATATATGTTCCTTGCCAAAAAAGCAACAATGAACAAAAAAGGAGAAAGTCCCAAATGGTCAGAGTTTGAGCTAACTCATTTAATTAAGATTAAAAAATGCCTCCATCATGAATCGACACATGACGATAAAGATGAATTAAAAGCAGCTCAAAGTGTTGTTAAAAAAGTAATTGATGAACAAGGTATAAAATACGCAGGTAAGACTATTTATGAAATTTATGGTGAAGAAGATGCTTCGTTATATGTTACCTTTGAAGCTAAAAAAGTTTATGTGGCAAAATCACCTATTAGAGTTAAAACACCAGGCTATAGATTTCAAAGAAATAAGGGCTATGTTTTTTCAGATGAGAGCCCAAAAGCATTTGCAGCACTAGAACAGTATACCGACTTGAAGTATTGGAAAGATATCACAAATGGAATGACCTGTGTTGATATCAAAAATTACAAACCAAACCAAAGTAAAACATTTTTAGACTTAATTTTGAAGGTCGATAGTGAAGAATGTTATACGAATATGCTCTATATGGTTTTAAATTGGAAAAATACAATGAATCTTTTCGATAAAGAATTTACGAAAAACAAAAAGATTGATTCAGCTTCATTCAATGTACATAGAGAACTCAAAATTCCAAAGGGCGAAAAGATCAAAGGCGGAAGAACTGATGTTTGTGCATATAACGATAGTCAGAGAATAGTCATTGAAAACAAAGTTTTCAGTGGGTTGAACGGCATTGATGAAGCAAACAAAACCACTCAACTCACCATATATTACACTTGGGCCAAACAACCAGGACAATTAGAGCCGCTGTGCTTTATTTCTTGCCCAGATTTTAGGAAAGCAGAAATTGAATTAGAAATTGAAGCCGAAATGAAAGATAAATATGAGCTTGTTGAATATAGCAAAATTAGTAGATTTATTTATTATTTAAATAAAAAGAACCATTTCAAAGGTTTTCCATTTGAGGGGTACGTTCAAGACATTATTAATGCATTTGACAAGTTTGGTTATCAAAGTAAATCAAAATTGTTTGAGCAATTCTTTTTGGAATCGATACAAAAAGCTAAGCCTTAATCTTTCTTAGAACCTTAACCATTGCTAAAGTATCTAAGCAACAATATTGAAGGAGTCCATCACGGATTCTTTCTTTTTCTTCTTGTGAAGCAACTAACATTTTTGGATAAATATCCATTGCTTCTCCGCCATTATGGACAACTGGTAACGCATGGTAGTCTAGTTCAGAGTCATTTGGATATAGAGCAGGTAAAACGGCTTTAATTGAATTGCTACCACCCATGTCTTTGTGA
>JALEUS010000040.1 GCA_022780765.1 Bacilli bacterium
GTTGCTAAGATATTTATGCTCATCAAAACGATATTGGTGGGGTTTGTTTTTCTTATCCCGTTAGCATGGTGTATTCCAATGACTGTCGTCTACTGGAAAAGTGTCAATGAGAAAAAACCGGTCAGCGTCGGCTTCAAAGTGTGTACTCTTCTTTTTGTCAGCTTGGTTGCTGGAATACTGATGCTCTGCGATAGTGAAGATAAATAATAGTAAGTTTTTTTAATTCGTAAATAAATTCTTCTGAATAGAGGAAGACATAAATGTATGTGGTGTTCTGTTTTAGCACTGTTATCTGCATTATTTTTCTTCTTTGACAACAATATTTGCCAAGACTAGAATTTCAGAAGTTAATTCAAATTTTGAAGCAGCATATAGAAAACTGATTGTGATTATATGTGCTGTTTTTTTTGTGTCTGATAAAAGAAAGTTGTCTTTCTTTTAACTCCTTCACTTATCGTAATTATCTTTTTTTAATTCTCTCTGCTCTTGCTGCGTTTCTATCTTGGATTTTTTGTTATAAAGCTTTAAAACTTGGAAAGGTCAACAAAGTTGTTCCTATAGATAAGTGCTTTTTTATATAGACTAACATTCTTTTTTTAATCTTCTTTTTTTTATAATACAACAAAGGGTGGGAACATTTTGGTGATCATCATGTCATCTGTAGCGATGACACTTATTTAACTGGAACATTCCATATGATAAATAAGAAGAAAGAGGAGAGTAAAAAGGAAGAGTGTGGATAGTGTTTGCTGTTTTATCTTATTTTTCGCTTCTGCTTTCTCTTTTTTCATCAAGATAGGACTTGTAGATATTCCTAGTGATTTAGGAACTCTTTTAAGGACAGTGATCATTTTTGATACATCGCTGATAGACAGGTTTTTTAAAAAAAGATGCACTATCTATTTATTTTCCAGTTTCAAAGTGACAGAAGAGAAAAAACTTTTATATAGTAGTTTCCAGAAGAAGTTATCTCTCCTTTTGAAAACATCTGATAATCTTTCGCTTCGGTATCAGAGAGTAAATTTTTTTTGCTCATCTACAGTGAATTTGTCATAATCTTCGATGTAATTAAAACTGTAGTTTTTATCATGATAACTAATTTTGAATTTGCTTTTCTTTATCGTTATAACAACAACAGAAGAAGGAATGTGAAAAGAGGAGGTTGAACTCTTTTTTTGTTACTGCAAAAGGCAAGTTGTAAAAAAAATAAAAATAATGGTGTTTTTCTTTTTATAACAGCACCTTCTTTTAAGAGTAATATAAATATTTTAAGAAGCAATTTTCTACATTTGAAATAAAACTATTTTTTGTTTACCTCAATTTTTTTAAAACATCAAATCGATGTTCTAGGATTGTTTAATGCTGTTTGAAGTGATTGAAATACAAATAAATAATGATAAAATTTTTTAAAGCGAGGTGCTAGTATGGACAACTTTTTATTAGAGAATGCAACATATCAGATTTATCCAATATCATTTAAAGATTCGAATTCTGATGGAATAGGAGATATAAAGGGAATAATTTCAAAGCTTGACTACCTTTATTCTCTCGGTATCAGAATCATCTGGTTATCTCCTATTTACTCCTCTCCTATGGTGGATATGGGATACGATATCTCGGATTATTATTCCATCAATCCTAAGTTTGGAACCATGGATGACTTTGATGAACTTTTAAAGGAGTGCAAGAAGAGAGGGATGAGAGTGATCATGGACCTTGTTGTCAATCACACTTCTTCTCAGCACAGATGGTTTAAAGAAGCGCTGAGAGATAAAAACAGCAAGTACAGGGATTACTATATCTTTAAAAAAGGTAAAGATGATGGTAAACTGCCTCCTAACAACTGGACATCCACGTTTTTAGGAAGTGCTTGGCAGGAGCTTGAAGATGAAAAAGGAACATATTATTTGCATCTCTTTTCTAAGGAGCAGCCTGATTTAAACTTCCATAATGAAGATGTGATACAGGAGGTTATTAAGATAATGAATTTCTATCTTGATAAAGGAGTGTACGGCTTTAGATGCGATGTTATCTCTGTAATCTATAAAGAGTCCTTTGAAGACGGAGAGAAAAATGACAAGTTTGCTCCTGTTGGACAGGAGCATTACGTTGCTAAAGAAGGCTGTCATAAAATACTCAAGAGGATAAGAAAAGAATGCATCGATCCTCACAATGCTGTGATGATAGGTGAGTTATACGGATGCAAAATAGGAGATATAAAAAACTTTTTAGATGGTGAACTTGATACCTTCTTCTCCTTTGACCACATGCAGATTAATGCGAAGAGATTTTTCAAGATAAAAGTCAAACCATCTAAATTGAAGGAATGTCTTGTCAAGTGGCAAAACAGCTACAGTGAAAACGGAATCTATTTTGAAAATCACGACCAGTTAAGATCTCTTAACAGGTTTGTAAAAAGAGGACATGAGAAAGAGGGAAGCAAGATGCTTTTGACTCTGATTTATTCTCTGAGAGGATATCCTTTTGTCTATCAAGGTGAAGAGATCGGTTCTAAAAATTACTTAAACAGTGAGTTTCATATTGATGATGTCAGGGATATTGTTACAAAAAAAGTGTATCAGCTAGCTTCCTCTTATCATCTTCCTAAATGTCTTTCATTTAAGAAAGCCAGAAAGGAAGGGAGAGATGACCCTAGAAAACCGATGGCTTTTTCAAGTGAAAAAGGACATGGTTTCACAGATGAAAATATAAAGCCTTGGCAGAAGTTTTCTAAAAATGATGATGTTATTAACGTTGAAATGCAGCTGAAAGATAAAGATTCGACAATCTATTATTTCATCAAACTGAATGAGCTCAGAAAAGAGAAGAGAGTCCTGTCTTACGGTGATATCAAGATATATAGCACATCGAAAAACACTCTTGTATATGAAAGATACACAGAAGAAGAAAAAGTGCTGGTGCTGATAAACCTGTCATCTAGAAGACAGAGAGTTGACAAGAAGATACTTTCTCTTATCAAAGATAAGAAGGTGTTGATCTCCAATGTAAAAGAGAGAAAAGAATATCTTCTTCCATACCAAGCTTCCATCTATTCTCTGTGATTTTATTTGGCGTTTTTTCTATCCTGATAATCTATTGAAGCTTTGATAAATGACTTGAAAAGAGGGTGGGGATTTAAAGGCCTGGATTTGAACTCTGGGTGGAATTGACATGCTAGGAAGAAAGGATGATTTTTCAGTTCGATCATCTCGACAAGTCCTGTATGAGGATTTGTTCCTGAGACGATGAAATTGCCATCATCAAAGTCATTTAAATATTTGTTATTGAATTCAAAGCGATGCCTATGTCTTTCACTGATCAGTTTTTCATTGTAAGCTTCATAGGCTTTGGTTCCGCTTTTGATCTTGCATTGATATGCTCCAAGACGCATCGTTCCTCCAAGTTTGATCCCTCTGTACTGATCAGGAAGATAGGAGATGACTGGATAAGAGCATCTGCTATCAAACTCAGTGGTGTTAGCTTTCTTCTTTTTAAGCACGTTGTTAGCGTATTCGACACATGCCATCTGCATGCCTAGACATATACCAAGAAATGGAATGTTTTTTTCTCTTGCAAATCTGATCGCTATCTTCATACCTTGACATCCTCTCTGTCCAAAACCTCCTGGAACGATGATTCCATCGATGTCACAGAAGACTTTCTCTATCTCATCACTGCTCATGCTCTCCAGTTTTTCAGAGTCGACCCAACTTATCTTAACGTTGTGATTGAAGAAGTAACCAGCGTAGGTAAGAGAACAGGAAACTGATATGTAGGCATCGTGAAGCTTCACATATTTACCGACTAAAGCGATATTTACTTCTTTATCTATTCTATCTATCTTTGAGATAAGATTCTCCCAATCCGACATATCTATCTCTCTGTTTTCAAGATTGAAATGAGAGAGAATGATCTGTTCAATTTTTTGTTTGTGCAGCTCTAAAGCAACCTGGTAAATATATTTGACATCTTTGCAAACAAAAACAGAATTGACAGGGACATTACAGAACAGAGATATCTTTTCTCTGGTGTGCTTATCAATGTTTGCTTCGCTTCTTAAAATGATGATATCAGGTTGAATACCCATCGATGAGAGCTCTTTTACAGAGTGCTGAGTAGGTTTGCTTTTCACCTCTCCTGTAGTCTTCAAGTAAGGGACTAAAGTGTTGTGAATAAACAGAGTGTTCTCATAACCAAATTCTAATCTAGCTTGTCTGATGGCCTCGATGAAAGGAAGAGATTCTATATCGCCGACAGTACCGCCTATCTCAGCTATGATGATGTCAGCTTTAGATATCTTGCTTGCTTTTTTTAGTCTGTCTTTTATCTCGCTTGTAACGTGAGGAATGACTTGAACTGTGCTACCTAAGTAGTCTCCTCTTCTCTCTTTTTCTAAGATTGTTGAGTAGATCTTTCCTGAAGTCACAGATGATTCTTTTGTTAAAGTCAAATCCGCAAATCTCTCGTAGTGACCTAAATCCAAATCGGTTTCAGCTCCATCATCAGTGACAAACACTTCTCCATGCTGATAAGGTGACATTGTTCCTGGATCTATGTTCAGATAGGGATCAAACTTCATCATGAACACCTTGTATCCTTCTTTAGAAAGGATTCTTGCTATTGAAGAAGCAGCTATTCCTTTTCCTAAGGATGAGACAACCCCTCCGGTTACAAAAATAAATTTACAGCTCATAATACTTTCACATCTCCTTTTTTAAATCTCTTTTCATCAGCAAAGATAATTCTTCCGACGGTCTTTTCCCCTGAAATAGAATCCTGTAGATGCTTTCGGTTATTGGAAGAGATATTTTCTCTCTTTGACCGGTCAGATAGATTATTTTACAAGCTTGTATTCCTTCAACATTCTTTTTGTTCTCTTTTATAAAATCGACTGCAGAGTTTTTTTCTCCGATGATCTTTCCAGCAGTGAAATTTCTAGAGTTTTCACTTGAGCAGGTCATGTAAAGATCACCGATGCACGCTAAAGAGAAGAAAGTCTTTAGCGAGGCATTGAAATGAAGACCATATGTTATTATCTCATTTAGTCCTCTTGTGATCAAAGCCGCTCTGGAATTGTTTTCATATCCGAGACCTTTGAGTATCCCTGCTGCGATAGCGATGATGTTTTTCATACCAGCAGCCACCTCACAACCTGAGATATCGTTATTGGTGTAGACTCTGAAGTAATCATTTGAAAACATCTGCTGTACTTCTCTGTTTAAATCCTCATCTTCACTTATTGCTGATATGCAAGTGTACTGCCTTTTAATTATTTCATCTGCAAAAGAAGGACCATGAAGAGAGACTAGACCTCTGATGTTCTTATCTTTTAATATCTCTTTCTCCTTCTGATGAATACCTTTACCGGTCTTTTCATCAAATCCTTTTGTGCCGTTGATAAAAAGGCAGTTATCTTCGATATAAGAAAGGTATGTATTTAAAGCATCTATGTTTTTTGATGGAAGTGAAATTATGATGATTTTTGAGTCAGCAAAAACCTCAGAAGGATCTGTAGATGCTTTCACATTCTCATTTAGAAGCAGAGAAGGAAAATATTTGATGTTTATTCTGTTTTTGTTTATGTTTTCAGCAACATTTTTATCTCTTGAAAGAAGGAAAGGATGATAACTGTTATCAGCTAAGACATTAGCTAAAGCAGAAGCGAAGCTACCGCATCCAATTATTGATACTTTTCTATTCATCTTCAAAGATTCCTCTAATGAAATCATCTTCAAAGAGATGATGGATATCATTTTCATTTTCAATCACATGATCTTTAAGCTTGCTGTTTATCGTTTTTATTATCATCATTTCCTCTTTGCTGTACATTGAAAAATCAATCTTTTCAAAACATGAAGAAAGACAGATGAACACATATCTTCTCAGCATGGAAAGAAGAGAATTCTCAATCCAGAAAAATCTCTTATCTCTATATGTTTTCAAAAGCTTTAAAAATCTGAGGTAGTTTAAAATATCTTCAGTAAAGTGATAGGTGTCAACAAAGATGATGCTGTATTTTAAGAGATCGTTTTTCTCAATATAAGAGAAAGCATCTGCGTACACTATCTCAATCTTTTCTTTATTTGGGAAATGAGGAAGAAGATTCTTTTTGAAAAACTCGATAACTTCCATATCGTTTTCAACTACTGTCACTTTCTTAACATCGTCTTTTATTGATGCCATGAAAGGGAAATAACCTAAACCTAAACCGAAAGTGAGAACATTGTTTTTAGCGTTATTTATAATCTCTCTCATCGTATTTATCTCATAAGGAGTGTCGCTCATCCAGACAATGCCGTTTTTCACAAGTTCAAAATACTCAACTTTTCTTTTGAAGAAACCAAGAAAGTTTACCTCGTGAAGAGAGTTGTTTTTCACTTCATCGAAGAGAAACCCTTCATAAGGATTAAAAAAATTCTTTTTTAACTCTATGCTCTTAAAAGACGATGTTTTTAAATCTAAGGAGGAGAGAAATCTGTGATAAGGATTATCTTCAATAAGAGAAGGAGAGAGAGAGTAGAAATCTGAAAGATGATTGTTTTCTTCTAAATAGAGAAGCTGATTATCATCCTCATCTGTGAGTCCCAAGAGATCATAAAAGCACTGCATAAATGCTTCTTTATCATCTTTTATGCCGTTTTCTTTTTTTACAGACTGTATATCTTCTTGTGTTATGTAGTCGTATTTCTCCTCTAAGTACTCGTTTAAAATATAATTGTAAAGATCGTTACAATCGAAGATCTTTTCAATGGATTTAAACAACTTAAAAACATGTTCTTTTCTTTTTATTATCATGACACTATATTCTATTAAAAACAGTCTGCAAAGACAATATCTTGAAAACTGACTTTTTTCTTTTTCACTCTGTTTTACCTTCTTATCAATAATTTGTTTTATAAGCTAATTTATCAAACGAAACACTTAAAAAATATATAATAATTACATATTGTTTTTTGGAGGCAACCATATGGGTGAAACAAGAGATATCAACAAACTTTATCAACTCTGGTTAAAAAACGCTGTCGATGATATCGATTTGAAAAAAGAGCTTCTTTCTATGGATGAAAAAGAGAAAGAGGATGCTTTCTATCGCGACTTGGAATTTGGAACCGGTGGTCTAAGAGGAGTGATCGGTGCTGGAACAAACAGGATGAATATCTACACTGTAAGCAAAGCTACACAAGGTTTTGCAAACTACATCCTGAAGCATTGTAAAGAAGGTAAAAGGAGCGTAGCTATTTCTCGTGATTCGAGAATAAAAGGGGAGTTATTCTTAAATACGGCTGCTTCAATATTCGCTGCTAACGGAATAAAAGTCTACATCTATCCTTACATCTCTCCAGTTCCGACCTTATCGTTTGCTACCCGTTATCTAAAGTGTTCAGCCGGTGTTATGATCACCGCTTCTCATAATCCTTCAAAGTACAACGGATACAAAGTGTACGGAAAAGATGGGTGTCAGCTTGCAAACGATGATGCTGATGAGGTTTTATCTTATATAGAATCTCTCGATATCTTCAAAGATATAAAGAAGATGCCCTTTGATCTCGGCTTTAAAAAAGGTCTCATCAAATATATAGAACCTGAGGTTTTAACTGCCTTTATTCAAGAGGTGAAGAATCAATCGCTTTTAGGTAAGAGCAGAATAGATAAAGATGTCTCTATTGTCTATTCTCCACTAAATGGAACAGGTTTAGTACCTGTCAAGAGATGTTTAAATGAGATGGGATTTACAAATATCACCATCGTCAAAGAACAGGAGTTTCCAAACGGTTACTTCCCGACATGCTCTTATCCTAACCCCGAGATAAAAGAAGCGATGGCTTTAGGAATGGAGTATGCAAAAAAATGCGATGCTGATCTGCTTGTTGCAACTGATCCTGACTGCGACAGGGTTGGAATAGCAGTCAAAAACAGCGAAGGAGAATTTGTTCTTTTCTCCGGTAACGAGACAGGATGTCTGCTGCTTGATTATATCTGCAGCAGAAGAAGAGCTTTAAAGATCATGCCAGAGGATCCGATAATGGTCAAAACTATCGTCTCAACTCCTCTAGCTAAGAGGATAGCTGACAGCTACAAAGTAAAAACTATAGACGTCTTAACCGGATTTAAATATATCGGAGAGCAGATTCGCCTGCTTGAGAAAAGAAAGAAACAGAACAGCTACATCTTCGGTTTTGAAGAGTCTTACGGTTATCTTTCAGGAACATACGTGCGTGATAAAGATGCTGTCAATGCAACTGAACTGATCGTTGAAATGTTTGCCTACTATAAGAGCAAAGGCATCTCTTTGATAGACAAGCTAAATGAGTTATACAAGAAGTTTGGATACACTTTAAACACACTCTACTCCTTTGAGTTCGAAGGTAAAGAAGGCTTTTCAAAGATGCAGAGCATCATGAAAACTTTAAGAGAAGACATCTCTTCCTTCGGTGATATGGAAATCAAAGAGAAGATCGATTACATGAAGAAGGTCAACAATCTTCCTAAAGCTGATGTCTTAAAGTTTGTTTTATCCGATGATGAGTACTTCATCGCTCGTCCATCAGGAACTGAACCAAAGCTTAAAGCCTACATCTCTGTTTCAGCTAAAAATAAGGAAGAAGCGAAGATAAAAGAAGAGAAGATACACAGTCTCTTAACCGAATTATTCAAATAAAAACAAAACAATGGTGGTGGTCATACATCACCATTTTTGTTTTATTTCAAATTAAAAAAGAGAAAAGAAAAGATCAAAGACTGCTATCAAATATTCAAAAAAGTGATTTTTTTTATCAAAATAGTATTTGAAAGTGCTTACAGATATATCTGGATGAAACACCTGAAGAGGTTGTTTTAAATTATCAAAAAAAGCGTTGAAAATATCGCATTTTTTCATTGACACATTATTGAATAATATTATATACTATTAGACGCTGAGCGCCATTCAGCCCGCTTCGATGTGTGAAGTTGCCGAAACTCCATAAAGGGTTGTCAAATGATTTCGGGTAATTCATGCTGAGCGGAAGTCTATACAAGATCTTAGACAAGGAGGTTAATTTAATGGCAGAAGTAAAAAGTATCAGAGTCCGTTTAAAAGGCTACGATCACGTGGTCTTGGACCAAACTGTCGCTAAGATTGTCGAAGCTGCAAAGTCGACAGGCTCCAAAGTTGTTGGACCTATCCCTTTACCGACAGAGAGACAGTTATTCACAATCCTTCGTTCACCATTCGTTGACAAGGATTCACGCGAACAGTTTGAAATTCGCACACACAAGAGATTGATTGACATCAATTCTCCAAGCAAGGCAACCATTGAGGCTATCACCAAGAGATTAGAAGTTCCTGCTGGAATCGATGTTCAAATCAAAATAAAGTAAGGAGGTAGGAAGAATGAAATCCATTATCGGAAGAAAAATCGGAATGACTTCTGTCTTCACTGAAGAAGGCTTAACATATCCTGTTACAGTAGTCGAAGTACTTCCTAACGTCGTTCTCCAAAAGAAGACTGTTGAAAAAGATGGTTACGAAGCTCTTCAAGTCGGTTACGAAGATAAGAAAGAGCACAGAGCTAACAAATGCGAACTTGGTATCGCTAAGAAAGCAAATACCTCTCCTAAGTACTTTATCAAAGAGGTCGAGGGAGATGAGATTTACGGAAATGAAGTAGGTTCAACAATCGATTGCTCTATCTTCAAAGATGGTGATCCTATCGATGTAGTGAGCAAGAGCAAAGGCCATGGATACTCCGGCGTCATCAAAAGATATCACGCTCACATTGGACCAAAGGGTCATGGTTCTGGATATCACAGACAGATAGGTTCTTTAGCAACAAACGGTAGATGCAACAACAGAGTTCACGCCGGAAAGAAGATGTCTGGACAGTGGAGACCTCAGACGACAACCATCCACAATCTTGTCATTGTTCAGGTCGATCCATCCAAAAACTGCATCTTGATAAGAGGCTCAGTTCCTGGACCAAAGTATTCGATTATGAAGATTCGCTCTGCTATCAAGGTTGGCAAGAAGAACATCAAAGTTTCTAAGATTGTCAACTACGAACAAGAAGAAACTTCTCAAGAAAAGCAGGCAAACTAGTAAGAGAGGTAGATAAAAATGGCTAAAACATTAGAAACAAAAGAATGCACATGTTCCAAAGTAGGTGTTCTTGATTTCTCTGGTAAGAAGGTTGATGAGATCTGCCTTCCTGAAGAACTGTTCAACGCTGAGATAGACGAGTATTTAGTTGCTTTAGCAATCAGAGTTGACAGAGCTAACAGAAGAGTCTCAACTGCTAAGGTCTTAGACAGATCTGAAGTTCACGGCTCAAACAAGAAACCTTATGCTCAGAAGCATACCGGTAGAGCAAGAGCAGGTACAACAAACTCTCCTATCTGGAGACACGGTGGCGTTGTTCATGGTCCAGATGGAAAGAGAAACTACAAATTGAAGATGAACAAGAAAGATCATTTCATCGCTTTAGCTTCTGCCTTGACTGACAAAGTTAAAAACGACAAGCTAATTGTCGTCGATGAAAAGACATTCACTGGAACGAAGACAAAAGAGTTCGTTCAGTGCTTAAAAAACATCAACGCTGATGAGAAGAAGAACCTTGTAGTTCTCTATGAACCTGAAGAGAATCTCTTGAGAGCTAGCTTGAATATTCCTTCAATCAAGGTCGTCTTCGCTGACAACACTTCAGTGTACGATATCGTTAACGCTAACAAAGTTATCTTAGCTAAAGGGGTTATTCCTTGCTGCTGTGATGATGATTGCTGCTGCGAATGTGAAAAGGAGAGCAACTGATGCCTAGAGTAAAGAAAACTGTTGAGAATAAAGAAGAGAATGAAGTTGCAGCTATCGATGCAACTGTCAGAGATCTCTCTATTATCAAATATATGATAGGTACTGAGAAGACAAACATCCTTCGTGAGAAGAATAATTCCATAGTCTTAGCAGTAGATGTCAAAGCCAGAAAAGATGAGATCAAGAATGCTGTTGAAAAGATCTTCGGTGTAAAGGTCACATCAGTGAACACTATAAATCCTCTTTCAAAGAAAAAGAGAGTTGGTAGATATTCTGGCACTCTGTCAAGAATCAAAAAAGCTATCGTCAAACTTGATTCTTCTGTCGATTTAGGAAAGATTCAAGATCAGGTAGCTACAGAAGAGATGAAAGCTACTCTTCCTAGCGAAGAATAATTGCGTTCAAAGACAAATTATAGGAGATTAATATGGCTATAAAACAATACAATCCGCTGACAGGCGGTATGAGGCATCTTCAGACATTAGATACCTCTGATATCACAAAGAAGACTCCTGAAAAATCTTTGATAAAGCCACTTAAGAAGACAGGTGGTAGAAACAATCAAGGATACATAACTTGCAGACACATCGGTGGTGGAAACAAGAGAATGTATAGAGTCATCGACTTCAAGAGAGCTGGTGAAGCCTCTTTGACAGTCAAAGCTATCGAATACGATCCAAACAGAAACTGTCGTATCGCACTTGTCTACGATGAGAAAGGCGTAAAGAAATATATATTAGGTTATAAGGGCGTCAAGGTCGGAAATAAGATCACCGACGGAAAAGAAGGCGAGATAGCTCCTGGCAACTGCATGGAGTTAGCTAGCATTCCTGAAGGTATCATGGTTCACAACGTTGAGCTTCAACCTGGAAAAGGTGGCCAGATGTGCCGTGCTGCCGGAACTTCCGCTCAGATTCTCGGTAAAGAAGGCAAGTACTGCATCCTCCGTTTAGCTTCTGGCGAAGTCAGAAAAGTTCTTCTAACCTGCAGAGCTACAATCGGTGTTGTAGGAAATGAAGATTTCAACCTTGTTCATAAAGGTAAAGCAGGAAGAACCAGATGGTTAGGTGAAAGACCTACAGTCAGAGGTTCTGCTATGAATCCTAACGACCATCCTCACGGTGGTGGTGAAGGTAAGTGTCCTGTCGGTCATGATGCTCCTCGTTCTCCTTGGGGAAGAAGACTCATGGGTGTCAAGACCAGAAAGAGCAAACTCAAATCTGATCGTCTCATCGTCAGACGCAGAAATGGTAAATAATCGGAGGTTATGATACATGTCAAGAAGTCTAAAAAAAGGCCCATACTGCGATCCTAAACTTCTCGCAAAGGTTGAGAAACAGAACGCAAGTGGAAAGAAAGAGGTAATTAAAACTTGGTCAAGAAGATCCACAATCTTCCCTGAGTTTATTGAACATACAATCTCTGTTCACAACGGAAAAGCCTTTGTTCCTGTCTACATCACCGAAGATATGGTGGGTCACAAGTTAGGTGAATTCGTCTTCACCAGAACCTTCACTCATCACAGATCCGGTGCTGACAATCAGGCAAAGGGTAAATAAGGAGCATTGAATAATGGCTAAAGAACAACAAAGTAAAGTCGAAGAGACAAAAGCTCTCAGGGATGAAAGCAAAGCTAAGCTAGTCAATTACGGTGTGACTCCTAGAAAGGTGAGACTTGTCATCGACCTCATCAGAGGAAAAGATCTCGATGAAGCTTATCTCATCTTAGATAACTGCAACAAACTCTGTGCACAGGATATTAAGAAACTTCTTAAATCCGCTCAAGCAAATGCAGTAAACAACTATCACATGGATGGAACAAATCTCTACGTTGCCGAGATAACAGCAAACGATGCAGCAAAGCTGAAAAGATACTTGCCTAGAGCAAAGGGTTCTGCAAGCGGTCTTGTCAAGAGATGGTCACATGTCTATGTCACACTAAAATCCAGGGAGGCTATATAAAATATGGGTCAGAAAGTTAATCCAAACGGACTTAGATTAGGAATCAACAGAGAATGGAATTCCACCTGGTATTCTTCCAAAAAAGATTTCTCTAAGTATTTGAAACAAGATATCGAGATAAGAAAGTATCTTGAGAGCGTCCTTGAAAACAACAGCAAGAAGAAAGCAAAAGTTGAAATAGGTAAGGCTGATGATAAGAAAGTTGAGAAGAAAGGTTCAATGGATGCAAGAATCTCTTCAATCAGCATCTCAAGAATCGTCAACAGCAAGATTCTTATCACCATCAAGTGCCAGTATGTTGGAGTGGTCTTAGGTCAAGATGGAGCCAACATCAAGAAGATTGAAAACGAGTTAGCTAAGAGAATTGGTGTTAAGAAAGAGGAGATACACATCGACGTAGTCGAAGTTGTCAATCCTGACTTAGACGCAGTCTTGGTCTGCAAAGACATAGCAAGACAGATAGAGCAGAGAGCATCCTTCAGAATAGTTCAGAAGAAAGCTATTCAAAGAGTGTTAAAAGCTGGTGCAAAGGGATGCAAGACCATGACAAAAGGAAGAGTCGGCGGTGCTGAAATCGCCAGATATGAAGAGTACAGAGAAGGTGTCTTATCTCTTCATACCTTAAGACAACCTATCGACTATGCTCACGTCGATGCTCACACAACCTATGGTGTCATCGGTTGTAAAGTGTGGATTGCTCTTCCCGACAATTACAAGGAACTCAGAAGCAAGAAGAGTGAAGGCTTTAAGGGAGATAGAAAATTCAGAGATTCTAAAAACGGAAAGAACTTCCGCAAAGACTTCAAAAACTCAAATGCTCCTCTTCCAAATCCTAACAAGGATAACGAAGCTAAGAAAGGAGAATAACAATGTTACAACCCAAAAGAACTAAGTGGCGCAGAACACATCTTATCAGACCTCACAGAGTTGCAACAAGATGCAATACTGTCGCATTCGGTGAGTATGGTTTAGCTGCGACAGAAGGTGGTTACATCTCTAATAAGCAGATTGAAGCCGCTCGTGTCGTCCTTTCTAAATATACGAAGAAAGTCGGAAAATCATATATCCGTGTTTTCCCATACCTCGGTATCACAAAGAAACCTGCTGAGGTCCGTATGGGTAACGGAAAAGGACAGGTTGAGTCCTGGAACGCGGTCATCGAAAAAGGAACAGTTATGTTTGAAATCGGTGGCATCGCTAAACAAGATGCGATCAAAGCTCTCAAACAGGCAGGGTACAAATTAGCTGTGACAAGCCGTGTCGTCAAGAGAGGAGAGGAGAAACTATAATGACTATTGAAGATATCAGAAAGCTAAGCGATGAAGATCTCTCAAGCAAGGTCTTAGAGTTCAAAAGTGAACTTCTCTCGCTTCGTTTCCAAAACAAAGCTGGACAGCTTGATAACGGCAAAAAGATTTCTCAGTTGAGAAAAGATATAGCAAGACTTCTCACCGTCAAAAGTGAAAGAGAGCATGCTAACTAAGGAGGTCTAAAGATCATGGAAGAAAATATTAAGGTCGAATCGACCTCTAAAAGAAGACAGCTTCAGGGCGTAGTCATCTCAAATAAGATGGAGAAGACCATCGTCGTTGAAACCGAGAACAATAAAAACCATCCTATCTACAAGAAGAGAGTCACAATCAGAAAGAAGTACAAGGTCGATGACAGAAAGAATGAAGCCTCTGTCGGAGATGTCGTCATCTTTGAAGAGTGCAGACCTCTTTCTCATGACAAGCGCTTCAGACTTGTCAAGATAGTCAAGAAGGGAGAGTAAGGTATGATACAGACAGAAACAAATCTTGTTGTAGCAGACAACTCCGGTGCAAAAAGCGTCAGAGTATTCCATCTCAAAGGCGGTAGCTGGAGAAGATCAGCATCTGTTGGAGATGTTGTCATCTGCGCTGTCAAGGATGCTCTTCCAAACGGAAAAGTTAAAAAATCCGATGTCGTCAAAGGCGTCATCGTCAGAGTTAAAAAGGCCTATCAGAGAGCCGATGGTTCCACAATCAAGTTCGATGATAACGCAGTCGTTCTCATCAATGAGGACGGTTCTCCAAAGGGCACTCGTGTCTTTGGACCTGTTGCAAGAGAACTTCGTGAGCAGGGAGACAAATATATGAAGATCGTCTCTTTGGCTGTCGAGGTCTTATAGGAGGAAGGTATGAAGATTAAAACTGGTGATAATGTCATTGTCATTTCCGGTCAGGATAAAGGTAAAAAAGGTAAAGTCCTCAAAGCACTTCCTAAGAAGAATCAGGTTGTTGTCGAAGGAGTCAGACCTGCAAAGAAGAACATCAAACCGAACCAGAATAACAACAAAGGTTATGTGAAAGACATCAATCTTCCACTCGACGCTTCCAATGTCGCTTTGCTCGATTCAAAAGGCAAGGCTTCCAGAGTCGGATACAAGGTGGTCGATGGCAAGAAAGTCAGAGTGTTGAAGACCACTGGCGAAGTTGTCAAATAAGGAGATAGAACATGGCAAATGAAAAGAAAAATGGTGTCTCTGTAAAAAAGAGCCACAGCAAAGGTAATCAAGTAGCCAAAGAGATCTCGAGACTCGAAAAATATTACAAAGAGGAGATTGTTCCTCTCATGATGAAAGAGTTCAATTACTCTTCTGTCATGGAATGTCCAAAGTTGGTCAAGATAGTCTTGAACATGAGACTTGGTGACAACGGTTCTAACGCTAAAGCAGTCGATGAATCTAAAAAAGAGATGGAGATCATCTCCGGACAGCATCCAATAGTCTGCAAAGCTAAAAAATCTGTTGCCAACTTCAAGCTCAGAGAGGGTGTTCCCGTCGGAATCAAAGTCACTTTGAGAAGAATCAGAATGTACGATTTCTTAGATAAGTTAGTCAACATCGATCTTCCCCGTGTCAGAGACTTCAGAGGTATTTCCTCCAAGGCATTCGATGGAAGAGGAAATTTCTCTTTAGGTATTAAAGAGCAGCTCATTTTCCCTGAGATTTCTTATGACAAAGTCACAAGAACACAGGGAATGGATATAGTGATTGTCACATCAGCTAAGACAGATAAGGAAGCTTCCTTCCTTCTTTCAAAGCTCGGTATGCCATTTGCTAAGTAAAGGAGAAAGTTATGGCAAGAAAAGCATTGATATTAAAATGTCAGAAACCTGCTAAGTTTAAAACCAGAGCTTATACCAGATGCTCTCGCTGCGGAAGAGTTCACGGTGTTATAAGACAGTTTGGTGTCTGCAGAATCTGCCTTCGTGAGATGGCTTACAAAGGCGAGATTCCCGGCATGCACAAAGCTAGTTGGTAAAAGGAGGATCGGTAAATGGTTAACGATACAATCGCTGATTTATTGACTAGAATCAGAAACGCAAATCTCAACAAGGATCAGGAAGTATCTCTTCCTACCACAAAGATGTGCGAGGGGATTTGTAAGATCCTCAAAAAAGAAGGTTTCATCCTCGATTACAGAGTCGCTCAGGAAGGTGAGAAACCTTACAAGACTCTCTCTGTCTTCCTCAAGTACGATTCTGAAGGAAACAGAGTGATATCCGGTATCAAGAGAATCTCTAAACCAGGTCTTAGAGTCACAGCAACAGTTGAAGAGCTTCCTAAAGTTTTAAACGGTTTAGGTGTCGCCATCATCTCTACTTCAAAAGGTCTTTTGACCGACAGAGAAGCAAGAAAAGCAAACATCGGTGGCGAAGTTCTTCTCTATGTTTGGTAGGAGGTAAGATATGTCAAGAATCGGAAAGAAACCTATCACAATTCCTGCAGGTGTTGAATTCTCCTGCACAGATGGAAAAGTCACTGTCAAAGGTCCTAAAGGTGAGCTTACAAGCAAGTTCGCATCTCATATCAACTACGAGATCAAAGACGGAGTCTTAACTGTCACAAGAGAAGATGACTCCATCAAGAACAAGATGAATCACGGTACTGCAAGAGCGATCATTGCAAACATGATTCACGGTGTCACTGAAGGGTATTCAAAGACCTTAGAGATCAAGGGAACAGGATACAGAGCTGAGATGAGAGGAAAAGATTTAGTCCTCTTTGTCGGACACTCTCACGAGGATGTCGTCTCTCCTCTTCCCGGTGTCGATATTTCCATCAACAAGTTAGAGATAACAGTCTCCGGCATCGATAAGCAGGTCGTCGGTCAGATGGCTGCTGTTATAAGAGATGTCAGAAAGCCTGAAGTCTACCACGGAAAAGGTATCAGATACAAGGGAGAAACAATCTCTCTTCGTCAACCAGCTTCTGCTAAGAAGAGTTCCGGTGGCAAGTAATAAGGAGGTCGAGAAATGTATAAACCATTCAATAAGAATGCTCAGAGAAAGCATCGTCACATCAGAGTCAGAGCTAAGATTCACGGCAATAATCAGTGCCCCAGAATCTCTATCTTCCGCTCTAACAAGTTCATCTACGCCTCTTTAATCGATGATGATAAAGGAGTCACTTTAGCTTCATCATCAAGCGCTAAGTTAGCTCTTGAGAATCCTTCTAACTGCGAGGCAGCAAAGAAGGTCGGTTTAGATTTAGCAAAGAAGGCTAAAGATCTCAAATTAGAAAAAGCTGTCTTTGATAGAAGTGGTTACTTGTATCACGGACAGGTCAAAGCTCTCGCTGATGGTTTAAGAGAGGGCGGATTAATCTTCTGAGGAGAAATATATGGAAGAAAAGAAAATAGATCAGGTCGAAGCACCTGAGGTCAAAGCTGCAACCGATGCAGCTGAAGTGAAGGATAACAAGAAAGAGAGACATCCTTCAAACAGATTCAGAAACAAACAGCCAAGAAGAGCTGAGATCAAAAAAGAATTCGATGAGAGAGTTATTAAAATCTCAAGAGTCACCAAGGTTGTCAAAGGTGGAAAGAGAATGAGATTCTCCGCTCTTGTCGTTATCGGCGATAAGAAGGGAAGATTCGGATACGGCTTAGGCAAATCAAACGAAGTGCCTGATGCTATTAAAAAAGCAGTCTCTTCCGCTAACAAAGACGTCAAGAAAGTTGTTCTTGTCAAAGGTGTCAATACCATCACTCACACCATCGTCGGAAAGTTTGGTGCAACATCCGTTTATCTTAAGCCAGCTCCTGAAGGTACTGGTCTTGTCGCTGGTGGTGCTGTCCGTTCCATCTTGGAGTTAGCAGGTGTCAAAAACATTTACTCAAAGATCTACGGAAGCAGAACTCAGTCTAACGTCGTCAAAGCGACAATCGATGCTTTAAGCAAACTTAAAACATATGAACAGATCCAGTTCGTCAGAAAAGGCATTCAGGTCAAAGCTGGTGAAAGTCAGCCTGTAAAGGAGAACTGATATGGAACTCAACAGTTTACAAATAGTGCCTGGAAGCAGACACAAAGAAAAGAGAGTCGGTCACGGTATCGGCTCTGGAATGGGTAAGACTTCTACAAGAGGTCAGAAAGGTCAAGGAGCTAGACAGGGAAGAAAAGTTCCTGTCGGTTTTGAAGGCGGTCAGCTTCCTCTTTATAGAAGATTGCCTAAACACGGATTTAAAAACGTCAACAGATTGGAGTACCAACCAGTCTCATTAAAGCTTATTGATGACATCTTCACCGATGGTGAGGTAGTTGACAACATTGCTTTAATTGAAGTCAATCTCATCAAGAATTTAAACGCTCCTGTCAAAGTGTTAGGAAGTGTTGAGATGACAAAGAAGCTCACCATCAAGGTTCAAGCTTTCTCAAAGAGCGCAAAAGATTCGGTAGAGAAGAAGGGCGGAAAGTGTGAAGTTGTCTCTTTGAAAGATACGAGAGTTCAAGCAAAAAAGGAGCTTGTTCAAGCTCTTTTAAACACCGAGGCTGAGTAATGAATAAATTAGCAGCTTTTTTCCACAACAAAGATGTTTTAAACAGAGTGCTCTTCACTCTTGCTATCTTCTTTGTCTTCAGAATAGGTTCTGCTATCACTGTCCCCGGTGTCAAAGTGAATGAGTCTGTTTGGGACAACAGGTACGACGCATTCTCTATCCTTAACATGATGGGTGGAGGTGCATTACAGAATTTCTCAATCTTCGCTTTAGGTGTTTCACCCTACATCACCAGTCAGATCATCGTCCAGCTTCTTTCGATGGATGTCTTACCGGCTTTAACTCAGATGACAAAAGAAGGTGAGACCGGAAGAAAGAAACTAGATGTCGTCAACAGAATGTTAGCTGTCATCTTAGCAGCTATCCAAGCGTATGGTATCATCGTCGCTTTGCAAAACGCTGACGGGTTGACTCTTGTCGATTCATCCGCTTGGGGATATGTGAAGATAGTTATCTTCATGGTCGCCGGCTCGATGATGCTCAACTGGATGGGTGATCAGATAACTGATAAAGGTATAGGAAACGGTATTTCTATGATGATCTTCGTAGGTATCATCTCCTCTCTTCCCTCTCAGTTAGCTAACGCATTTGACACCTTCTTGAAGAACAATGTCAACACCGGTGATCCATCATTGATCCTCCAGGGTGCTGTCCAGATATTCATCTACATCCTGGCTTTCGTAGCTATCATCATCTTCGTTACCTTCATTGAAAAATCGGTCAGAAAGCTTCCTGTCTCTCACTCAAATCAGAGTCAGGCTATTGAAGAAGAATCGATGCAATCATCATTCTTACCCATTAAGGTCAACGCTTCATCGGTCATGCCGGTGATCTTCGCTTCATCCATAATGGTTGCACCTTCGATAATAATCTCACTTTTCTCAAACGGTAATCCACCGGATTGGGCAAAGAAGATTGAGGAAGTGTTCAATTATCAAGCTCTTACCACGATGGGGAATGTCAAATTCCCGTGGGGAACAATAATATACGCTGTTCTTATCATAATGTTTGCTTACTTCTATTCACAGCTGGAGATCAATCCTGAGAGAATAGCTGAAAACTTCCAAAACAGCGGTACTTACATAACCGGTGTGAAACCTGGAACCGAGACCCAGAGGTACATATCAAGAATCCTTTACCGTATCACGTTCATGGGTTCTTTGGCTTTGACATTCATCGCCTTATTACCTCTCATCCTCACCTTGACAGGTGCTGTTCCTCAATCCCTAGCATTAGGTGGAACAGGACTTATCATCGTCGTCGGTGTCACATTAGAGGTCTACAATCAGATCAATGGTATCATGGCCGGTAATGGTTATGTGGAGAGTGAATTATAATATGGAGAAAAGATTAAACATTATTCTTCTGGGTCCTCCTGCAGCTGGAAAAGGAACTCAGAGTCAGCTCATCGAGAAGAGATATGCGATTTCGCATATCTCCACCGGTGACATGTTCAGAGCTGCAATCAAAGAACAGACTCCTTTAGGAAAAGAAGCCTACCAGTACACGAGCACTGGAAGACTCGTTCCTGATGAGGTCACAAACGGTCTTGTCAAAGAGAGGCTTTCAAAAGATGACTGCAAGAAAGGATTCCTTCTGGATGGATTTCCTCGCACTGTCATCCAGGCTGATGTCCTTCAGGAGATCTTATCTTCCTTAGGTACATCTTTGACCTGCTGCATCCTTTTAAAAGCAGATGACGAACTTCTTATCGACAGAATAGCTTCAAGGAGAGTCTGTTTAAACTGCGGTGCTTCTTATTCTATAAAGACTAATAAGCCTAAGGTTGAAAACGTCTGTGACTGCTGCGGAGCAGAGTTGGTCTTCAGAAACGATGATCGTCCTGAGAGCTTCAAAGTAAGACTTGAGGACTATCACAAGAAGACTTTCCCTCTGGTCGAATATTACAAGAAGAAAGGACTTCTTTACGAAGTTGATGCTCTTCTTCCTATCGATGAGGTGTTTGAAAATATCTCAAAGATAATATCTTCTCTTCTCGATAGGTAGTATGAGTCAGTACAAAAACAAAATCATCATCAAATCTCCTAGGGAGATGAGGTTGATGGAAGAGGTAGGAAACATACTCGGTGAGATATTCGATCTTCTGAAAGAGGATATCAAACCGGGAATGTCCACTTATCAGATATCAATCCTTGCTAAAGAGTATATGGAGAAGAAAAATGTCAAACCCACATTCAAGGGTTACGGGGGTTTTCCAGGCTACATCTGCACCTCGGTAAACTCGACATTGATTCACGGTATTCCTAGCAAAGATGATATAATAAAAGATGGCGATATTATCTCTCTCGATATGGGATGCATATCAAAGGAAGGTTATCAAGCCGATGCTTGCAGAACCTTTCCTGTCGGAAACATCTCCGATGAAGCGAAAAGGCTCATCCGCTGCACCGAAGAGTGCTTCTTTAACGCTTTGAAGGTTATCAAAGCAGGAAACAGATTGAATGAGATCTCAATGGAGATACAGAAGACTGCAGACAAGTATGGTTACTCTCTTGTCAAAGAGTACGGAGGTCACGGTCTTGGAAGAGAGATGCACGAAGAACCGTTTATCTACAATTATTACGATTCTTCATTAGGCCTAGGTCCTATCTTGAAACCTGGAATGACTTTAGCTGTTGAGCCCATGGTTATGCAGGGAGAATGCAAGATAAACATCTTAGACGATGATTGGACTGTCGTCTCAAAAGATGGCAAGCTCACTTGTCATTATGAGAACGATATCATCGTCACTGAGACTGGAGCAATCATCACTTCAGTCGACAGCAACGTAAGAACTCATTTAAAAGAAATGGAGGAATGTAGATGAGCCGAGATGATTTTATAAAGATGGAGGGTGAAGTATTAGAAACCCTTCCTGCCGACAAGTATTCGGTAAAGCTTGAAGGCGGTGCAGTGATCCGTGCCAGAATCTCTGGAAAGATGAGAATGAACAAGATTCGTATCCTGCCTGGAGATAAGGTCGCTGTTGAAATCTCTCCCTATGATGTTACCAATGGCTGCATAGTTTACCGTTACAAATAAAAGGAGAAAATTATGAAAGTTAGAGCTTCAGTAAAGCCTATCTGCCCTAATTGCAGAGTTATCAAAAGAAAAGGAAGAGTGATGGTCATCTGTTCCAATCCAAAACACAAACAGAGACAAGGCTAATAAAAGGAGATAATTGATTATGGCTAGAATTGCTGGTGTTGATATACCAAATAACAAACAATTGATTTACTCTTTAAGATACATCTATGGTATCGGATTAACAAGAGCAAAACAGATCTGCGACGATGCTAAAGTCGATGGAAAAAAGAAGGTTTCTCAGTGCTCAGAAGAGGAGCTTACCGCTGTCAGAAATCAGGTCAGCAAATATGTTGTTGAAGGTGATTTGAGAAGAGAGGTATCCTTATCTATCAAGAGACTTGAAGAGATCGGCACCTACAGAGGACAGAGACATAAGAGATCTCTACCCTGCAGAGGACAGAGAGATAAGACCAATGCAAGAACATGCAAAGGTCCTAGAAAGACTGTTGCTAACCACAAGAAGGCTACAATGTAAGGAGTGAAGAAAAATGGCTGAAACAGAGAAAAAAACTAGCAAACCAACAAAGAAAGCTGGTAAGAAAAAGACAACTATCAGAAAGAAAAAAGCTAAACTTAATTTCACTAAAGGTGTCTGTCATATTCACGCATCCTATTCAAATACCATCGTCTCTATCTCAGACGAGCAGGGAAGAGTCATCGCTTGGTCCAGCGCTGGAAGCTGCGGAATGAGCGGTACGAGAAAATCAACTCCATACGCTGCCTCTATCGCAGCAAGCACTGTCGCTAAAACAGTTTACGACAGAGGTTTAAGAAATGTCGATGTTGAGATCAAAGGTCCTGGTCCAGGAAGAGAAACAGCTATCAGAGCTTTAGAGACTGTCGGTTTAAAAGTGACATCCATTTCTGATGTAACTCCAATTCCTCACAATGGCTGCCGTCCTCCAAAGAGACCTAGAGGCTAATATTGAGGAGTGAAAAAAGATGAAGGAATTTAGAAAACCAGATTTCGCAATAGCAAGTGAGAATGAGACAGGTAGTTTCTGCTCTTTCGATGTCGCACCACTTGAAAGAGGATACGGTGTCACTATCGGTAACGCTTTAAGAAGAGTTCTCTTATCATCCTTACCTGGTATCGCCATTTATGCAGTACAGGTTGAAGGTGCCTTACATGAGTACACTCCTCTTGACGGTGTGATTGAAGATCTCACTTCCATTATTTTGAGGATCAAAGAGATCGTCATTCAAGACAGAGTTGAACACGATGAAGATTACTATCGTTCAATAAGATTAGAACTTGATGTCCGTGCAAACGGAAACGACAAGGTTGTCACAGCAGGAGACATCTTCACAAAAGATCAGATAGATATCGTCAATAAGGACTTGGTCTTGTTCCATCTTGTCGATGGTGGACATTTCAAAGCTACTTTCTACATCAAGAAAGGAAGAGGATTTGTCACAGCTGAGGAGAATAAAAACAGTGAATTACCATATAACTGTATTCCTGTTGACTCTAACTTCTCTCCGGTGTTAAAGGTGTCTATTGCAACTGAACCTACCCGTGTAGGTCACGATGCAAGCTATGAGAAGCTCAACATTCAGGTTTTGACTGATGGTTCTACTTTACCAAGAGATGCAGTAGCATTAGCAAGCAAAATACTTGATGAGCACTTCAAGCTCTTTGAGGATCTCAATGAGAGAGTCAAAGAGAAAGAGATTATCTCCAGTGCTGAAAACAAAGTTGAAAACAAAGCCAACATGATGACACTTGAAGATCTTGACCTGTCAGTCAGATCATACAACTGTCTGAAGAGAAGCGGCATCAAGACTGTTCAAGATCTCTGCAACATGAAAGAGAGCGAGCTCATGACAGTCAGAAACTTAGGAAAGAAATCTCACAAGGAGATCATCGAGAAATTGAACTCGCTCAATCTCTCTTTGGTCAGCGATGATTCTATAAAAATGAGGTAAGATTATGGCAACAATTGGAAGAAAAAATGTACATGGTAAAGGCGGTGTCAGATTCAAGGCTGGCTACACCTCTGATAAAGAGAAGAACATGCTCAGAAATGTTGTTTCTCAGCTTATCATCTCCGGTCATGTGGAAGTGACATTCAAAGTAGCAAAGAGAGTCTCTCAGGAAGCAGATAGACTTGTTACCTATGCTAAAAAAGGTGATTTAGCCTCTCGCAGACTTGCTGCATCCTTCGTTCGTCCTCAGTTCATAGACCAGAAGACAGGCGATGACGCTTTAGCTAAACTGTTTAAGGTCTACGGTCCTAAATATCAGAAGAGAAACGGTGGTTACACTTCTGTTATCAAAACAGCTAATAGAAGAGGCGATCAGGCTTTGATGGCTATTGTCTCCTTCGTAGATTGATCTTTAATTTATAACTGCTAGTAAATCTAGCAGTTTTTTTATGAAAAAATTCACTTCTTGAAACAAATAGTTCATGAGGTGAAAAATGAAATATAAAAAATTATTTGCTTTGACAATGCTATCTTTTCTTCTTCCTTCATGCACTGTTGAAAAAGAGATCGTCTACATCTCTTCTTCAGTTGAAGAAAAAACAAACTCTTCTGAAGATGATGTTGAAAAAGAGGTGAGTGCAAATAGCAGTGAAGAGAAAAAACCATTTGAAGAAAAGACAAGCTCATCTAAAGAGGATGAGGAAAAAGACGTAGGTTCAAATAGCAGTCAAAAGAAAGAACCAGTAGAAGAAAAGGAGATAATCCCTTTAAAGAGCATAGAAAGAGAAGGGAAAAAGTATTATTATGGTTCTTTAAAAGATGCTGGATACAAGAGGATTGATAGTTCTACTTATCTGAAGGATGATAAGAAGTATGAGATAAAAAAATATGATAACTATCAAGGAATGGTGAATGTTTCAAGAGTAGATTATTTAAACAGACGAAAAGATGATAATCTCTACTTTGCAGATGAGAATGGATCTGTAACTACCGATATATCAAAAGCAAACAGACATTATTATTTAAAAGAAGACAGAAAAGAAGTGCTTCATGATGGGATAAAAGAGAGCTATGAGATATCTGATAAGAAAGTCTATGAATTCTCTGTTTATAAAACCCATGATGAGAAGAAAAACACATTCTCTTCTGAGGTAGTAGATGACTGTTCATTTATAAAGGACTACTCTTCCTATCAGGTGTTAAACGATATCAAATTCTCAGATGGTGATTATCAGTATTATCTAGCTAAGTTTTATAAAAGCGCAGAAAGCTTTGATTACAGATACATCAGACATCGAAAAGAAGACTCTGTTGATTTTAAATATAAAAGTGGATACAAGGTGACAACTTTCGATGTGAAAGATGATCTGGTAAAACCAGAGTACGTACCTATCATAATAGGTCAGGGGAAGATAAATGATAACAACTGTACTTACTACAGGGAATCGTTTTCTCCTTCAATATGCAATAACTGCCTCTCTCCTGTAAGAGAGAGACAGAGACTTATCAAGGTCTTTATCCCTTACAGGGAGTACATTTCTCTTTACAATATGACCTATAATCACGATGATGGTATTTCTGAGTACAAAAAGTATTTCTACGATGATGATAAATCGATATCAACTTTATTGACTGTCTTCTATCATCAGGGAGGATATATAAGGGAGTTTCAAGATGCTATCTATAAGCCATCTGTCATCCGTGTAAAAGTGAAGGGAGACAGGTGGACTAACAGAGATGAGATATTCTATTACTTTGATTCAGTTGATAGTGTAAACTGTACTAATGAAGATTATAAAATAATGTTCAACCTTCAACATAGGACATACTATTCGCCAAACTTCGTTGTTGAAAACACAAGAAAATACTATCTTCCTAAGATGAGAACTCATCTATCAATGTCTTCTTATCATCACTCATTCCTTTTAAAGAAGGTGAACGACGGAAGTTACGATACCTTCACATTAAGAGAGAGCAACAGCAATACACAGGGTTTGTTCATCGATAAAAACATCGAGATATCATCTATCTGCAGACACGATATAAAAGATATGTACGAAGTAAAAAGGATAATCAGTGAAAAAAGATATGCTCCTAATGAAGAGATAAAGGATAGCTTAGAAGTGAAAGAAGAAGGAGTGCTCGCTAGAAGAAATGAGATAGATAACAACAACAATATCAATGTGTATGAGCATTATATCGATGAGAGAAATATAAAAAGCATCTACTCTCATGAGGATGAATTTTTGATCAGAGTTGAAGGTGGTCTATACTCATTTAAATATGATAGAGTGTTCAAAGAGAACGTTGAAAACGATATAGACTACTTTTATATGGATGATAAAAAGATGAGAAAAGAAGATCTCTCATGTTATTCTATGCAAGCTAAAATAACTGACTTGAAACTCAACACCGGTGAAAAAAGCACTCTTTACACCATAGAAGAGATATGATCAGCGGTTGTATCTCTGATTCTGTTTCTTGATGAATTCAATGGTCTCTTCTTTAAAGTCTGAAGGAAGGAAACGGAATGACCAGTTGTTGTCACTTAAAGTAGATGGAGTGTTCATCCTCGATTCATTTCCCATGGAGAGAAGATCCTGAAGAGGCAAGATAGCACATATCTGTTTTGAAGCGTAGACAAGTTTACACATCGTCTCATTGAGTTTGATCAAAGAGGAATCATCATAATCGACATCTAAAGAGAGACAATCTCTTCTGACTGCATCTTTTACTCTGCTCAGTTCATAGTCGTTTAAGGAAGAGAGATATCCGTAGAGAGGAAGGTTGTCATGAGTTCCTGTGTACATGATGAAATTAGTATCACAGTTAGTTGGTCTAAAAGGATTATTATCATCGCCATCGTAGGCAAACTCAAGTATCTTCATTCCAGGGAAGTTTGTATTTCTTAACAGCTCTTTTACATCTTCTGTCAAGAATCCCAAATCCTCTGCTACTATAGGAAGATCAGTGTAACCTTTGAACAGATCGAATCTAGGTCCTTCTACCCAGCTTCCGTTTCTAGCATCTGGTGACTGATATGGAATGGTGTAGTAGCTTGCAAAACCACGGAAATGATCGATTCTCAAGATATCGAATGTCTCAAGTATATTATCAAATCTATCGTGCATCCACTTGTAGTTGTCCTTTTTCATGTAGTCATAATTGTAAAGAGGATTTCCCCAGAGCTGTCCTAAAGGAGAGAAGACATCCGGAGGACAGCCTGCTACTTTGATAGGTCTTCTATCTTCATCAAACTGGAAAAGTTCAGGATGCTTATAACAATCTACAGAGTCAAGAGAGATGTAGATAGGCATATCTCCCATGAGCTTTATTCCTCTGTCGTTAGCATATTTTTTCAGTTTCGTAAATTGATTTAAAAACTCGTATTGAGTCCATACGTAGAAAAGATACTCATGATAGTGTTCTTTGATGATCTTCTCTTCCAGTTGTTGACTGTAAATCCTGTACTCTTCTTGAAACTCTAACCAAGGTCTGTTGTCATTGATGGACTTCAAGGTCATGTAGAAAGCAAAATCAGAGTACTTTGCTTGAATAACAAATCTTTCAAAGTCCTTATTATTTTTATCAAATCTCTCAAAAGCTTTCTTTAAAAGAGGAATACGATTATGATACTGTTTTGCATAGTTGACTTTTCTTTTGTTTTCATCCTCTAGTGATGCTTCATTTATCTCTTCTTGGGTGAGAAGTCCTTTTTCCTTTAAAACATCTAAATCTATGAAGTAGTAGTTCAGTCCTTTAGTTGAGAAAGACTGATAGGGAGAATCACCGTAACTTGTCACTCCTATTGGAAGAAGCTGCCAGATCTTCACATTGCTTCTGTAAAGAAAATCGACGAATTTATAACTTTCTTCTCCTAATGTTCCTATTCCATATTTTGAAGGAAGGGAAGTGAGATGAAGAAGAATTCCGTTTGTTCTTGAATCAAATGTCATATAAAAACCTCTTGTATATAATAGAAATATTTTATCATTGTTTCCTATTTGTTAATAATAAATCGAAGTTATTGTGATAAAATTTTTGTCGAGGTATTTTTTATGTCTATTTTTTTAAATGATATCATTTATCAGATCTATGTTAGAGACTACACAGAAGAAGGAACACTCAGTGCTCTATGTGAGAGGCTTGATTATATTAAGTCCCTAGACGTGAGTATAATTCAGCTTCTTCCTATTCATCCTATTGGGAAACTGGATAAGTTAGGAACGTACGGTTCTCCTTACTCGATAAGTGATTACGAGAAGATTAATCCTGACTTTGGAAATATCAGCGATTTAAAAAAACTCATAAAGGAATGTCATAGAAGAGGTTTAAAACTGATTCTTGATGTGGTGATCAATCATACCAGCAAGGATGCGAAACTCTTAAAGAATCATCCTGAGTACTATCTTAAAAAGGATGGGAAGATAACAAGAAAGTTTGAAGCATTCACTGATGTTTTAGATTTAGATTATCATAGTGAAGAGCTTCAGAAATACATGATAGATATGCTTAAAAGATATCTTTCTTTGGGAGTCGATGGATTCAGATTCGATGTCTGCTCTCTTCTTGACAAAGACTTTTTAAAAAGAGCTTTGACTGAGCTCAAAAAGGAAAAAGAGGATGTTGTACTGATTGGAGAAGCAGTCAATTCTTCTTTCATTGAATATGTGAGATCTATCAATTATCATTGTTACAGCAATCAAGAGATGTTCCAGTGCGGTTTTGATGCACTTTATCACTACGTGTCATTTGATCCTCTATTAAAGTTCTTTGAAACAAAGAAGATAGAAGATCTTCTCAAATACAAAGGTGCTCTCAATGTAGAAAACTACACCATATGTGAAGAGGGTTTTATCATACGTTCAATCGAGAATCACGATCAGAGAAGAATTGCTTCACTTTCTGATGTCGATAGCTTTATTAAGAGCGTCTTCTCATTCTCTCTTTTCACCAGAGGTCCTGGCTTCATTTATAACGGAGAGGAGTGCAAGAATTCAAAGAGATTAAACTTCTTTGAGAAAGAAGATATCGATTTTACCATCCATGATAAAAACTACAGTGATTTTGTAATGAAAAATATCCGATTGAAGAGAAGAGAAAGTAATAAAGATTTACATCTTTCAATGATTGTTGACAGCAATAAGAAGACTCTAGCGATTAAAAATCTTTACAATGATGGACACTATGAAATTGGAATCTTCAATTTTGAAGAAAAAGAGTGCAGAGTGACTGTCAATATAGATGATGGTGAATATATCGATTTACTGACTGATAAACACTACATGATAAAAAAACATAGTTTTACAATAAATGATCCTGTGATCCTTGTTAAAGTTAATTAAATGTTTAATTTTAGTAGGAAGATTTTATAAATATACTGATCTGCCTTTCTTTAAGGAAATAGTATTTCATCAGAAGAAACAATAGATGGAAAGAAAATCTAAAGAGTTGATGTTTTTTCAATGGATCAGCAAAAATCCAATTTTAAAGACAAATTTTTCAAAAAATTGCTACTTGTATGTGTTATACTTTTATCAAGTTTGAGAATTTAAAGTAATTCTTATACTAATACTTTGCAGAAACAAACGTATGTAAATGAGAAAATAATGAAATTAAAAAATTATTCATGTTGTTAGTTGTATGTTCAACGTTAGCAGTTGCAATAAAACGACAAATGAATCATTTGCAAATTAATTTGATGAACCTGTATTAAAAATCACAAACGTTGATGATTTGAAGATCAAAAAAGAAGCTGACACTTACAATTTAATTCATAAAGGGAGTAATATTTTTGTTGAGGCTTCGAAAAATTATTCTACAAGTTCTTTTAACGGTATTGAAGAACTTTCTGCTATTAATGAAGAAAGAGTAACTGTAGTTTATAACATTGAATACGATACAAAAAATTTTAAAATATATTTAGAAAATAAATTTATAGGAGAAAATGGAGAAGTATATTTTGAAGAAAAAATCCAAGGGGACCCTGTTTATTATGAAGATGGAACAAATGATGCTGTCTTCTTTGAAAATGGTCAACCAATTTATTTTTCTTCTTTAGATTCTGAAAAAGAAAGTTGTTGGCTTTTAACTTCTCTTTTTGTTAGTGCATTAGTGAGCGTAGTTGTTAAAGCTGTTCTTAAAGCATGTGTTATCGTTTTATGTACTGTAATAATAGCTGGATGTGTGTACCAGATTGTAAAAGTCACTGTCGATGCTATTTTAAAAGCCATGGCAAAAGCTGAAGAAGAAAGAAAAAAAGGCACCACGAAAGTATATTTTTTAGCACAAAAAAATGGTAATGGTTTAGGAATATCAGAAAAAGCATTTACTTCTGATGAAGCTGCTTCAAGAATGATATCTTACAATAATAGTTTTTGGGCACCAACTTATATAGAAGCTTATAATGTCACTAAAAAAGCAGGAAACGGCAGAACTCCTATTGATGAAATCGATAGAGATAGTAGCAATAGACCAATAAATGGACGCTATTGGCATTGCCATCCGTATAATCGTACCCCGAACACTCATTGTTGGTATGGCACCCCTTATAATGGATATTATTATTGATGATTTTAAATAGAAGAAGAATTACAAATAGTAAACTTGTTGATTTTCAAAATTTAATTTCTTTTATTGAAAGTCAAAATATTAACTTCAGTTTATATTCTGATATCGTTGATAAGTCAAATATCAATAGACTAATAAAAAAAGAAGAGGTTATTTCACGAGAAAAACAAACTTATGATTTAATTCTAATTGAAGATAATGTTAAATTTAATATTAAAAATATTTCTTGTATTCTTTGGGTTTCTAACTTAGAAAATTCAATAAAAATCACTTATTGTAGCTCGTTTGATAATAATAGCATCAAACTTCTTCAAAAATTAGACTATAATGGATTTTGTCAGTTTAACATCTTTTATCAATATCCCAACGAAAAAGAAAAACAAAAATTAATAGAATTGGGACATTTCTTAGATAAATTGAAAATTAATTGGCATTTCATAAAGAAAAACGAGCTTTATGAATTAAATTTTATCGATACTGATGGTCAGTTAAAGTGGAATAAGACAGATCCTGATAAACACCTTGGACATCTTTATAATATTTGTGTTATAGATAATGAGTCGTTAAAAACAATGAATTTTGAATTTGTTAACGATAACGAATCAAAAATAACGTTGTTATATATCAACGCTCACAATGGGGATGTCTTTATAAAAGCAACTTCAGGCATATTCGGTGGGGAAAAGTGGAATAATTTTACCTTAGAAATTGATAAATACATAAATGAGCAAATTAATTAATTTTTTTAAAAGAATATTTTTCTTTTCTTCATTATTATTTTCATCTTGTAATAATTTTAAAATTGAAAATAATTTTTCCTCGATTTTTGAATTATCTATTGGTAATTCACAAGATGATATTTTAGGTTATGCTACATCATTTAAATTAAAAGATGATTTATGTATAACAAATGCTCACAATGTAGTTTTTAAAAATGAAAGCAACAAATATGAACCTTACAAATATATAGAGGGCAAAATTTATAATTCAAATGAAAAAATTATCTTTGAAGTTGATTCGTTTTCTTATGAAGATGATTATGCAAAAATATCACCCATTGAAAATAGTAAGTCACTTTTTAATAACATAAAAT
>JALEUS010000050.1 GCA_022780765.1 Bacilli bacterium
TAAATTTCAATTTATCGACATGATGTACAAACTCCGAAAAATCGTTTTGAAGTTCAATTGGTGCTTGTGGCAAAAGCAATTTATATACTTGATCTTTATTAATTGCAGCGAATGTAGATCCGTCCTTTCCTGACAAGACTATTTCTTGTTGCATACTATTAAGTGCGTTATAAAGAAATTCATTATTTGCCTTATTTGGTTTTGCGTTCATCGCGCATAGACCTCTTCCAATGGCACAATCAGTAGATGCGATATTTACAGGGCCAACTGGAGCTCTTACGGACATAAGCACATATCCTCTTTTAGCTTCCTTATTCCACTTTTTTGTGTAGTGTTTTACAACCGTATATTTTTCGCCATAATCTGCTTTTCCTTGAAAAAAAGGAAGTCCAATTCCGTCGTCGTTGTAGGCAGTTGATTCTGGTGATTGTCCCATTATAATTTGCGATATTTGGCTTAACTCCACTTTCGGGAAAGCTGAAAACATCTCGTTAAATCGTGATTTAGTAAGTTCTTCTAATTTTGTTAATTGAGATTGTTCTTTTTTGATGATTTTGCTTATCAAATCAAGTGATTGAACAACATGTGCTCTTTTGCCTTTTTCTGGGTAATTGATTTCACATTGAGAATATTTGCTTATCCAATAACGCATATGTTGTGAAGCATCGAACTTAATATGCATCATTGCATAGTAGATGTATTTAAGATCCTCAACGCTGCCACTTTTTCTGAGCGTTAAGATTTTACATGCGCTAGATTTAACCTTAAAATCAAAGTCAACCCATTTAATATCTGTTGTAAAGTCATCAAATAAAATAATTGGCGTTTTGCTAGCTTTATATATGCCATCTGCATCATCTGTGTGTCCGAGAATAAAGGTCTTGCCCGCTGTCAATACAGGCGTTTTATACGAATAATCGTAAAACTCATTAGACACGATATATTTAGTGGGCTGTGTATAATTTAAAAGATTGTCTAATTTCATAACAAAGCCTCCTGTTCAACAAATCGTGATTTAATTAGTTCATCACAAAAAACAAGTTCATTATCTTCAGTGCTAATTGTTGCTTTAACTTTCTTGATTGCGCCGACTATTCTTCTTTGAATTTCAATTGAAGGAACATCAATTTCAACATTTTTTAACTTAGCAAACCTCAAAGCTAGCCTTGTGCTTCCAGAAGACTTATCAGATATTTGCCTTTGAAAGGCTTCTGACTGAAAAAATAACTCCAAATATTCTGGATCAAGCTTATTACTTACCAGCTTAAACACAGGATAAGCTGGGCTGACGATGCCAACTTCTTTATTGATGAGCCTATTAATGTAAAATCGTCCAGTATCGCTCATGGAACGATAAGTAAACTGGCCTCGTCTGATTATTTTATAACCAGTATTATCAACGCTAGCAACCTGTTTATTGAAGTACTCTTCTTGAGAAATAATTCCATTTTGAGAAGAGGTTAAAACTTCGTATTGATTGTTTTTAGTTGTTTTCTCTGCTATTTCTTCTATAAATAATCCTAGCTTCCCCATAGTTACTCCTCTTTCCCGAGAAGTTCTTCAAGGGACTCCATCAATTCTTTTGCTTCATCATAAGTGTTTTTTAAATCTTCGAATATTTCGCTTGTTGGTCTATAGACCACTTCTTGTTTTTCGATTTGCTTATACTTGTTGAAAGAAAGATCATAATCTTCCGACCTAATTTCATTGACAGGAACCATAAATGATTTGTCAGTTCTCTTTCTGTCAAATTCCTTATCAAGATGATGGAATCTTTCTACAATATCAGGTATATCTGAGCCCTCTACTGGTTGACGTTTAACATCAAGGGTGAAACCATCGTTCGTCATGTTGTAGAACCAAACGTTATCAGTCCCACCATTATTAGTCTTCTCAAAAATAAGGAATGATGTTTTTACACCAGCTCCCTTGCTAGCAGATCCCTTTTTTGATGACGCTTGGAAAATGCCCATAGGCATAGAAACAACACCTATAAGTCTTTGCTTATCTATCAGTTCTCTTCTAAGTGATAAGAATGCGCTATTTCCATTTGTTAAAACACCATCAGGAACGATTGTCATGCATCTTCCACCTGGTTTCAAAAGCATTTCCATAAGAGCAACGAATAGTAGTTCGGTTTTCTTAGTCTTTGTGATAGACAGTATCTTTCCATTAGTTGCCGATTCAACTAAACTTCCAGAGAATGGAGGATTAGCTAAAACCAGATCAAATTTACCTATATAGTTTGTTGGATTTTCATTTTCTAAAAGGGAATCCATAGAGAAAATCGGATTTTTGATGCCATGAAGAACGGCGTTCATGTAACCGATTCTCGCCATGTTATTGTCGTTGTCGCAACCATAGAACATCTCACCCTTGAAGATTTGTTGATTTCTAACGTTCATTAAATCTTGGTGCTGATGCTCTTTAATAAATTTAGCGGCTTCAATAATGAAACCTGCTGTTCCCATAGCAGGGTCAATTATCTTTTCACCTAATTTGGGTTCCATCATGTCAACAGCCATATCGATGATATGTCTTGGAGTTCTATATTGTCCTGAGATACCGCTGCCACACATATACTCGTATACATCACCCATTAAATCTGTATTATTGAAATCCAATTCTGGATCAGAAAGCTTATCCACAACCGATGTTAGGAGCCTTTCTTTGTCATCAAATCCGAAGGTGTATTTCTTCGCATATTTACCAAATTGACCTACCGCTTTGTTGTTCGGGTCTTTGATAAAAGGAACTACATAGTCTTTTATTCTCTTTGCGAGATCTTTTGAGTTGAGGTTCTTGAAGTTCTTCCATCTCAAATCAGCATATGGAATCTCAAATTTTAAAGTCTTATTCCCTTCGCCATCTAATTCGTAATAGCGATAATTTCCTTCCTTAAAAGTCAAAAGACTTTGTTCAGGACTAACACCAATTTTGAATGCTTGAGCTTCAAGAGCGCTTTGTTGATCGTCTAGCATTTTAATAAACATCAAGGTAGTCAATTGATTGACAATATCAGATGTCTGCGCCATGTTTTCATTATAAAAATCCTGCCAAATGGCGTTTATTTTGCTTTTTAAAGTACCTGTTATCATTTTTATTCCTCCACCTCAATGTCGTATTTTTCAAACAAAGGAGCTAATTTCCTTTTTGTTTTCATGGTTGGTTCATATTCCCCTGCTTCCCATCTATTGACCGTTCCAAATTTAACACCCAAAAGCTCAGCGAATTCTGTCTGAGTGAGTAACATTTTATTTCTTAATTTTTTAATCGCTTCAGGATATGTCATAAGCACCTCCAAATTTATACGATTATTATATCACTTTTATCGGGGAAATGTACAGCAATTTGATAAAATATAATTGTAAATTTTTATTTTTGGAGGTCATTATGAACAGATTTGAGAAAATTAATATTTTAAATGGAGCTAAAACGTTCCTAAATGAGGAGCAAATGGATAAGTTAACAATGCTCCTTGAGAAAGTTGATGGGTCACCTAAAGAAACACCATCAAATAATGAATTGTTGAAACTTTTTGAAACCGCAAAGAACGTTGAGGGGTGTTCGCCAAAATCAATGAAGTATTATCTATACGTTCTAAAAGTCTTTTTTGAAAGGGTGTCTGCTCCCGCAAAAGAAATAAGCACTGACGACATACGTAACTATCTTGACAGCTTCTCTTCTGGGACTGTTTCAAAAGTGTCGATGGACAATATAAGGCGAGTCTTATCGTCATTTTTCTCTTGGCTTGAGGAAGAGGACTATATTAGAAAAAATCCAGTTAAAAGAATTCACAAAATCAAATCGATTAAAACTATTAAACAGGCTTACTCTGATGAAAACATAGAGAATTTAAAAGATAACTGCTCAAGCCTTAGAGATAAGGTAATTATCGAGTTACTCGCATCAACTGGCATGAGAGTCGGTGAATTAGTCAACTTAAATATCACTTCTATCGACTTTGAAAACAAGGAATGCATAGTCCTTGGTAAAGGAGGAAAACAAAGGAAAGTCTATTTTGACTCAAAAACCAAAATTCACCTTCAACACTATTTGGACTCAAGAATCGATAAGAACGAAGCTTTATTTGTTTCAATGTTTAAGCCGTTTAATCGTCTGCAAATATCTGGAGTTGAAATAATGCTTAGAAAACTTGGCGCAAAAA
>JALEUS010000085.1 GCA_022780765.1 Bacilli bacterium
CACACAGAAGGAGAAAGACACTATCCATCAGTTGCACTCTCCTCCTGTGTTGCTAGATACTTTTTTCTTTTGAGATGGAAGGAGATGGAAGAGAAGTTTAAAATGAAAATAAGTAAAGGAGCTGGAAAAGAAGCTGAGAAATCCTATCTTCTTTTAAGAAAGAGATTCTCAGAAGAAGAGATTCTCCCATATATAAAAGCTTTCTTTAAAACATTCAACAGATTAGATAAGTGAACTATTGTAAAAATAATTCAGTGCTTTTTTAAAATAGTCATCAATCGGACAAGTGAAGGTCATCTCTCTTCTGGTTTTAGGATGGATGATAGATAGTTTATAAGCGGTTAAAACCTGTCCTGATGTGAAATTATCATCCTTGATATCGCAGTATAAAGGATCCCCTACTAAAGGATGATTAAGATATTTTAAATGAGCTCTTATCTGATGTGTTCTTCCTGTTTCTAATATGCAAGAAACAAGAGACACTTTACCTGTTGTAGAAAGAAGATGACAGTGGGTGACAGCTTCTTTTCCATCGTAAATATCTACATTTGCTCTCTTATTTGAACAGTCCGGTTTTGTCAAAGGAGCATCTATTTTAAAATACTCATCCTTCACCTTGCCGTACACCAAGGCAAGATACTCTCTTTTGAAAAGATGCTCTTTGATGCAGGATGATAAAAAAGACATATTCTCCTCTTTTAAACTCACAAGCAAAAGCCCTTGAGTATCCTTATCAATCCTGTGAACGATTCCAGGACGAAAAGTATCATCTGTTTTAAATTTAAAATCCTCATCTCCTAAAAGGAGGTTCACTAAACTGTCTTGATAGTGACTTATTGAAGGATGAACCACCATCCCTCTTCTCTTGTTTATGATAGCTATATCATCATCCTTGTAGATGAAATCGATCTTCTCAGAAAAAGAAGGAAGAATCTTTATCTCTTCTTCTTTGATGAGTACATCTATCTCATCTCCCTCTTTTAAAAGATATGAAGGAGAGATATTTTTCCCGTTGACCGATATATTTCCGTTTTTGATATTTGCGGTTATCTTGCTTCTAGAGAAAGGAATTACATCTTTTAAGTAAGAATCTATCCTGTTTTTATCACCGTGATAGATGATTTTATCTTTGAACATATCACTCACTTTTGTTTTTCTCACAGTCCTTCAACTTGTCTTGTAAATCTGATGCTTCTATCTGCTTTTGACTCTTCCCGCTCTGCTTTATCAGATAGATGACATTAGATATGACAAGAAGAATAACGCCTAAGACCAAAAAGGTGTCTGCCAGATTGAAGACTGGAAAACTCTTCCAAAAATGAAATTGAATAAAATCGATGACTCCGTTTTTATATATACCTGCATTGAATGAGAAACCCATCCTGTCGATGAGATTACCTACGCTTCCTGCAGCTGCTAAGATGACTCCTATCTTATCTGCTCTTTTAAGTTTTGTAAAAAGGAATATGAAAACGTAGAAGAAGAGAAGAAATCCTACAACTGAGATAGTGGCAAGAAGCCATCTCTGATCAGATAGCATGTTCCAAGCTGCTCCGTTGTTGAAGACAAGAGTCATATCAAAAAGATATGGTATGGCGACAAATGACATTCCCTTCTTATCAATCAATGCATTGTACATGAATATCTTGGTGAGAAGATCACTTAAAAACAGCAAGATAAAAATAAAGAAATAGATAGAGAAACTGATTATCTCTCTCTTCTTTTTAGGAAGATACTTCAAAGAAAATACATCTCTCATAAGTTCTCAGAAATAGCTTTTCTACATCTCTTGCAGACGTGTTTTTCATCTGTCGGATACAACTGATTGAAGTAGTTCCAGCAGCGATCACATCTCTCTCCTTTATGATGATAAACTCTGTTTTCATTAGAGAGCTTGAATGAAGAAACAATCAACACGCTTGCGATATCTTCAATAGAGGAGATAACCTCTTTCTCTTTATCGTCAGCACAGTACTCAACTGCTGCTTCAGATGATGAACCTATCTCCTTTGTCTCTTTTCTTAAAGGTTCGATCATGCTGTTGACCTTGTCTTTGATTCCTAAAAGAATATGATAGTCATCTAAAAGCTTCTGAGAGTATCCTTTCAAAGGATAGTCCTCTAAGAAGATAGACTCTTTTCTCTTCTTAGGAATGAAAGAGTAGACCTCTTCCATCGTGAAAGATAAAATCGGAGAATAAGCGATTGCAATATCGTTTATTATGTTTAATAAGACAAACTGAATATTCTTTCTTCTGATGGAGTTTTTGCTATCGCAATAAAGAATATCTTTAGAATAATCCAAGTAGAATCCAGAGAGATCGTTGACAAAGAAATTAGTGACGATATCTGTGACCTGCATCAGATTGTACTCATCGTAGGCCTTCTTCATATCATAGACCACTTTATGAAGTTTGTTTAGGATAAGTTTATCAAGATAACTTAAAGATAGAGGATGATAGGAGAAATCAACTGAACACTTATCATCTTCATCGCAGATGTTTGTGAGCATGAATCTGAATGTGTTTCTTATCTTCTTATAGCTCTCAGAGCAGACCTGAAGAAGAGGTTTAGTGAGCTTTATCTCTGCGGTTGTAAAATCGATAGTAGTGGTCCACAGTCTCAATATATCAGCTCCGTAGGAGTTGCAGATAGAGACAGGATCTATACCATTCTGCTTTGATTTGGAAAACTTCTCTCCGTTTTGATCAACCAAAAAACCATGGGTGATAATCTTCTTGTAAGGAGAGATACCTGTATATGCTACAGAGAGTATCATCGAGGAGTTATACCAACCTCTGTACTGATCGTTTCCTTCCAAGTACACATCAGCAGGGAAAGGATGACCAAGAGATATACCGCTAGCTAAAAATGATGAACCAGAATCAAACCAGACATCCATAATGTCTTTCTCTTTGCTGTACTTTCCGTTAGGAGAATGCTCGTTTTTATATCCCTCAGGTAAGAAGTAGCTGGCATCTTTATAGTACCAGAGATCGCTTCCTTCCTCTCTGAAGATCCTCTCGATGTTTTTAAAAACCTCATCATCGATGATAGGAGTTAAATCTTCGGCATAGATGATAGGGATAGGAACTCCCCACAGCCTCTGCCTTGAGATGCACCAGTCATCTCTATTTGACAGCATGTTTGCAAATCTTACCTTACCCCAGGATGGTATATAAGACACCTTATCTGCTTCATTTAAAAGCTTATCTTTGATCTTTGAGATAGAACAAAACCACTGATCAGTAGCTCTGAATATCGTAGGTTTCTTGCTTCTCCAATCATGAGGATAAGAGTGAACGATCTCTTCTAAGAAGAGAAGATCGTTGTTTTCTTTTAATACTTCGATGACTTTTTCATTTGCTTCTTCATAGAAGAGCCCTCTTAAAAATGTAGGAGCTTCATCTGTCATATAACCTTTCTCATCGACAGGACAGAATGGTTCAATTCCATACTTCTTACAGATTCGATAATCATCTAAACCGTGTCCAGATGCGATGTGAACAGCACCTGTTCCTGATGAGGAAGTGACATAATCATCTAATATGATAGGAGACTCTCTATCGATGAAAGGATGAGATGTTATAACTCCTTCAAGCTCTCTTCCTTTGAACTGTTTGACTAACTCACACTCTTTTAATGAGAAAAGAGAGACAATTTTCTCTTTCAATGATGAAAGGAAGAGCAGTTCTCCCTTATCGGTATTAAATAGACCATAATCAAAATCAGGATTGAGACAGATAGCTTGATTAGCAGGCAAAGTCCAAGGAGTAGTTGTCCAGATCACTACATAGCTAGATGTAGGAAGGAGACCTTTTCCGTCCTTCACTTTAAACCTGACATAGATAGTTTTAGCCTTCACATCCTTGTACTCGATTTCAGCTTCAGCCAAAGCGGATTCACTAGAAGGTGACCAGTTGACTGGCTTTAATCCTTTGTAGATGAGTCCATCTTCAATCATCTTAGCAAAAATCTTGATCTGATCTGCTTCATAGTCTTTATCAAGAGTGATGTAAGGATGATGATAATCTCCGATAACCCCTAAGCGAAGCATCTGTTCTCTCTGTTTTTCAACCTGAGTCAGAGCGTATTTTCTGCACTCTTTTCTGAAATCTTCAGGTCTGGTCTTCCTTCTGTCAACTCCCATCTTGGTGACGCAGTTTTCAATAGGTAGACCATGTGTGTCCCATCCAGGTGTATAAGGAGTGTAATATCCTTCTATAGCTTTGCTTTTGATGATGATATCTTTGACGATTTTGTTCAACGCATGTCCTGCATGGATCTCGTTATTTGCATAAGGAGGTCCATCGTGCAGATAGAAAGGTTTCTTCCCTTTGTTCTTAATTAAAAGTTTATCATAAAGAGAGATACTGTCCCATCTTTTCATTATCTCTGGTTCTTTAGTAGAAAGATTAGCGCGCATAGAGAAAGAGCTCTTGGGCATGAGCAATGAATCTTTTAATTCCATCAAAACACCTCGTTAACAAACAAAATTATCTTATCTATTTTTTTGTCTTCTTTTCTTTTTTGCCTTTTTTTGTTTTTTTGTCATCTTCACTCTTTAGAAGATTGGCTTTCATATTCTCAGTTTTCTCTTTTGAGCTGACAAATGTTCCATTGGCCATAGCTATCATAACATCTTCATCGGTCACAACTTTGTAGACGCTGTCTTTTAATCCGAAGATGGTGTAAATACCGCTGAGTCCTAAGGTCAAAAGAAGAACAGAGAAACCGACGATGACCATCACGATGCAGAGATCGCAGGCTACAAAGAAAGTGAAAGCTACTGATAAAGCTGCAAATATACCTATAGCTAAGCAGTTGAGAAGATCTAATTTTCTGTACTTCAAGAAGACAAATCTGATCAAGAAGAAACAGAGATACATAGCTAAACAGACAATGTATATCCAGTGTATGTAGCAGTACTTTCCCCAGGAAGCAGAGAGAATCAAATCATTGATCTCTTTTGTGAAATCCTGATACAGAGAATCAGCATCCTGGACAGTAGTCGACTTTTCTATCTTCTCTTCATACTTGCTTCTGATCTCTTCTGCTTTATCAACAAGCTGAAGAGGTTTGCTTCTGGAGTAGACGTTTAAAGACATGTATAAATTCAGATCTTTCTTCTTCTGAACTATAGCTTTTCTTACAGTAGCTATATCTTCTGTAATCTTATATAAAGCATCTATGTCAGCGATAGTGGAAGGAGTTGTGCCATCTGGAGTCATAGCGTTGATCTTCAAAGTGTTCTCCTGAATAGACTTAGAGATCTCTCCGTCGTTCACACCTTCATTAAGAGCTAAAAGGTCGTGAAGAACCTTCACTTTGTGAGATGAAAAAGCTGCTTTGTTAATATACGTTTCAACCGCTGAATCTATCTGAGTTAAAACTTTGTTAGGGGAAGTTGTCCATGTGGTTCTGTCATCAGGATCTTCAAGTTTAGATTCATTGTAAAGCTCTTTGAAGACATTTGTAGCTTCAGTGAAGTACTTCTTTTGATCTTCAGTGAGCTCATTTCCTCTCGTCTGTTCTTTGACACGTACCTGAGCTTCAGTCAATCTGCTTTGACCTGATAAAGGATCGTTATAAAGAATATTGTAGATACAATCAGCTTTCTTAGGAAACTTGTAATCGGTTGAAAAAGAGACGATTGTCAATGGTTCCTGCAAAGCGAAAGTGTATCCGATAAATATCTCACCATAGAGCTTAGCTCTTTCTTCAACCTCAACCTCAGAAGGAAGATATTCCTCTCCCTGTGTATCAAACAAGGAAATCTCTCCTGAAATATTGCTGGTCTCTTTGACGTGACTGTCTGGTAAAAGAGGAGTGCTAGCTCCTGACTTTTTTATGAGATAGTAATCGGTTGAAGGCTGCAAGCCTTTCAAAATACCGAGGTTCTCATCAAAAGTGATAGCAGAAGTATCATCTGCTCTTTTGACAAACTGCTCAGCTTCAGATAAAAAACCTGTGCTTTTATTCAAACCGACTGAAGAAAATGAAACAACTAATGAAACACTCAATAGTGAAACTGCAACTGATATTTTTTTAGGGAGACTTTTCATTTTTATCCTCCAAGCAACTAAAACACTTAAAAGTTATTGCAACCAAGATTATATCATAAAAAATTGTATTTATTAACTTATTAATATATTAACAGTGCAAATAAATCTATGGTCTTACTTAGAAAATAGAAGTTCAGGATATCAGCTATCTAAAGCAACTCCCCAAGATATCAATGACTCATCAACATCGGTCCAGTTGTCTGCAATCTCAGCAAACTCATCCTTACTATTCTT
>JALEUS010000075.1 GCA_022780765.1 Bacilli bacterium
CCTTTTTCATGCATGTTGCTGAAGAGAAAACTAAAGAGAGAGCTTCTTTTGCAAACCTGACAGATCCTGTAGTACAAAGCAGGATGATCAAAAGTAGCCTCAGCTTTCATATTTTCAAGAAGATGTTCTTTATCTTCAACAAACAGATGATTTTCTTTTCGATGTGAGTGCAACCATCTTTAATGCATTTTTGTAGTGATACTCAGGATTATCTGTTCTCCACTCCTCTTATAGGTGATGGAGCAAAGGTTTACCTACAGTAAATTTTTCTTTTGAAGTTTTCCCACATATTTTACATTTCTTGATATAAGTTGCGGACTTTAAACAAGTATATTGATTAACTAGGCTATCTTCAAATACGCAAGTGTGTTCTATTACGCATGAATCTTTAAGTATGAACGAGATGTATTTAAGAAGTCATTTATATCACAAGATGACATCAGAAATGAAACAATTAACAATATATTGAAGATTGTCTTTTTTTAGCCTTGAATTCATTATTATTCCCCTTTGTGTCAAGTCTAGCATATACTTAAAAAAGAAGTTTTGTAAAAAGGAAAAGATGATTATTTCATTTATTTTTTGTATCTAAAATTATTAATAATGTTTATTGTATTTTATAAAACAAATACATAAAAAAATAAAGAAACAATTTTAAATAAAATATTAAAAATATGTTTTTTCTTCTGATTATAGCATGTTTAACATATAAAACATGATTTTGTAATAAGTGCATTATCAAAGAGGAATGACATAGAGGTAGATTCCTACAAATTGGACTATCGCACCAGCTAAGACCACAAAGTGCCAAATGAAATGAGTTACCTTTCTTCCTCTTAATGCTCCGAAAGGAATCATTCCTAAAGAGTAGATGACTCCTCCAAGAAGGATGTACATGAGAAGAAAGTAATCCTTGTTGATAATCCAGTAAGGAAGAAAGACAATACCCGACCATCCTAAAAGGAAGTACAGCGTGTAGTGAAGCCATCTTATTCTTCCTGGTCCGAAGATAGAGACCATCGTGATTCCTAATGTGACCAAAGACCACATGGTAATACATAAAGATACACCGACTATTTCATTGTTCATCTTGACAGTTGTGTAAATCAAAAGCAGAGGAGTGAAAGTACCTGCTAGCTGCAGATAGATGCTTGAGTAATCAAATCTGCGGAAGATTCTTTTCACTTTGCTCCCAGTTGGGAATGAATGGTAAAGACAAGAGAAAAGCATCTGCAAGATAAAGCACGCTCCATAGATGGATGAAGCGATGACTGAAAGACTGCTTTTTGAAGCTAAGATCATTATCACAAGGAAATAGATGCCTAAAAGAGAACCTACCCCATGTGTCACTGAATTTCCTATCTCTTCTAAGGTCGTTCTTTTCGGAGGTTCATTCAGCTTTTGATATATCTTTCTTTTTTCTATTCTCTCTTTTAATCTCTCTGCTTTCAAAGGATCTTTGATCTCTTGTCTTTTTACTCTGTAATCGTCTTTTAAACTCTCTAGTTTTTCATTCTGTTCCCTTTTTATCTCGATTCTTCTTTCAAGATAACTACTTTTCAAAGAGGAGTACTCCTGTTTTAAATTCTGAATGTTTGCTTTCATTTCTATTTTAAAAGGAACTGTATGATATCGTTGATGACGATCTCTTTATTCTCTTCATTTAATATCTCATGTCTCATGTTAGGATAAAGAATTACTTTCACATCCTCTATACCTTTCTTCTTGTAGAGGTTATACAGTTTTTTAATCAGCTTACCATATCCTCCTATAGGATCATCTTCTCCAGCTATTAAAAATATCTTTTCATCCTTAGATAGATTAGCTAGGTTACTCTTTTTGTAAAGCTGAGATAAACCGTAGGTGAACTCTTTATAAAATCCCCAGGTGTTATAGTGTCCACAGTAAGGATCGTTTATATATTTTTTGACATTCTCCTCATCGTGTGACAGCCAGTCAAATGGAGTTTTAGGTTCTTTGATTCTCTTGTTTGTTCTGCCTAAGATCAAAGATGTCATCAGCTTTGACTCTTTGGTGTCATTCTTCTCTCTGTAGAACATCTTGCATATAAGATGGCAGAGAGAATAAAGCATTCCTCTAGGGCCTAAAGATCCCATGATGATCACCTTATCTGCGGTTTTTGGATACCTGTGGAGGAAGTTTTGAACAAGGATCGATCCCATCGAGTGTCCCATCAAAAAGACAGGTTTTCCATCTTTCTTGAGCTCTTCTAAATGTATCTTTAAAGCATCTAACATCATATTCCAAGCGTTCTTTGGCCATATCTCTTGTTTCTCTATGCTCTCAGCATTCTGACCCTGTCCAAAGAAATCTAAAACATCGACAGATATTCTTTCTTCATTCAACTTCAGTGCAAAAGGTTCATATCTTTCAGAGTGCTCATCCATACCTGTTATCAAAAGCATGTGATAAAGAGGATCATCAGCGGGATAAGAGTTACCATTGACAGAATACATATCATTTATCTTGACTTTAAATATTGACATTTTTACCCCCAAAAACAAATAATAGATTATTATATACTGAGAGAGTAAATAACAATATCAAAAGAAGAAAAAGTTGATATGTTTTATAGATATTTATGAGAAATTTAACAGTTTTTTAATCTTGAAGTCTTGATTTTCTTCTCTTTCTCTTGCTAAATCATCTTGAATTAATGCTACAGATGAACAACTTTCCTTCCTTGTGCTATAATTGTCAGTTGGTAGGAAAAAGAATATGAAAGAGAAGGTTGATAAAAAAGATATTGAGGAGAGAATCGATGAAGTTTTAGAGAAGATTCGTCCTTTTTTAGCAAGGGAAGGAGGCAATATCTCTTTAGACCATTTTGATGTTGAAACCGGGATTGCCTATGTTAACATGCTTGGTGCCTGCGCCGGATGCTCTTTAGCTAGTTACGACGTCTCTGAATCAGTTGAAGTCATGCTCATGGATGAGGTTGAAGAAGTAAAGAAAGTAGAACTTGTTCAAGATGAGGTATCTTTAGGTTACGGAGATCTTCTCTCCAGATTGCAGGAAGAGGAACTTGCTATAAAAGAGCTTGAAGAAATAAAGAAAAATAGAGAAAAAGATAAATAGATAAATAAATTTAATAATTAAATTTATTGAGTGTCTATTTGTGATAATATTTATATACGATTAAAACATGAGGTGAATATATGGACGAGAAAAAATTTATTGTAGAAACAAGTGCACATCATATACATGTGACAAAAGAGACATTGGAAAAACTGTTTGGAGAAGGATTTGAATTAGAGAAGAAAAAGATGCTCTCTCAGCCTGGACAGTACGCATCCAATCAGAGATTAGATGTCATCTACCATGCATCTGTAAAAAACAGGGTGACAGGTGAGATAGAGAAGAAGGATTTCTGCTTGAAGAATCTTTCGATCTTAGGACCTGTCAGAAAGTTCAATCAGGTCGAGATATCGATGACTGAAGCAAGAAGCTTAAAAGCTGATGTGCCTGTTAGAGAATCAGGAGATATCAAAGGTTCTTGCCCCTGCACTTTAGTCAATCCTTTAAATGGAAACAAGGTAGATATTGAAGAGGGTATGATCATTGCAAAAAGACATATCCACATGACAACTGAGGATGCAAAAAGATTCAACGTATCATCAGGAGATATAGTCTGCGTGAAGATAAACTCCGGAAGCGGAAGAGAAGCTATCTTAGGAGATGTCGTCATAAGAGTGTCAGATAATTTCTCTTTAGCTATGCATATCGATACAGATGAATCAAACGCTGTAGGTGGAAAAGCAACAGGTGTCTTCGGTGAAATAGTCGATATCAAGATATAAATATATGCCTAATTTTTTGACACATCATCTCTTTGTTCAAGATATATATCTTAAAAACAATGATAAGATAGATTTTAAAGACAGAAGATTTCTCAAAGGAAACTACTTCTATCTCTTCTGGGGATCACAGGGACCAGATCCCCTGTTTTTTAACGGGATCCTTCCTAATAACGGATTTCATCCTCTATACATAAAAAAGAAACTTGGTAATAAGCTTCATCACGATGATTTTAAAAAGCTTCTATCCTGTATGCTTTTAAATCTTGAGGAAGTTGAAGAAGAGAACAAAGATGCCATAAAATCTTTTATCTTTGGACAGTACGCTCATTATCTTTTAGATTCTACTTGTCATCCTTTCATCTTCTATTTCTCAGGTTTTGATGAAAACGGAAAACTCACAGGAAAGTATCACTATAAACACGCCCACTACGAGATGGAGATAGATGTCTCCTTAGCAAGAAGAAGAGATATGGATCTTTTCTTGATGTATCCTTACGTGTATCTTTTAAAAGATGAGCAGAAGCTCAAGGTCATCAACTCCTTTATGGTCAAAGTGTTAAGCATGTATTTTTCCTGCAAGGTGTATAAAAATATCTACACATCTGGAGTGAAGAATATGATATCTTTAATTTCGTTTGTAAATAAAGGAAGAGATTACAGGAAATATCTGTTTTTTAATACATCTTTGTCAGCTTTAAGAGTAGAGAAAAAAGAGATCAAAGACGATGTGTTAAACATTGAAAAGAAGACATGGTTATATCCTGCAACAGGAGAGAAGAGCGATCTTTCATTTGTTGAACTCTTTTTAAAAGCTCAGGAGAAACTGAACTCTCTTTATGATTCGATAAAAGATAAAGACATCTGGCAAGAGGAAGATTTTTTTTCTTATATGGATGATTTAGATTATCAGGGAAAGAAAAAAGAACAGAAAATGATATATTGTTTACATAGTGAGGAAAAATGAATATGAGAGAAGAATTTGAACACAGACCACAGGGCACTTGCTCAGTTTTGATGAAATATGTCGTTGAAGATGGAATCCTTGTCGACTTCTATGTCGAAAGAGGATGCAACGGCAATTTAAAAGGAATAAAGAATTTGATCCTCAACATGAGAGTTGAAGATATCATCTCTAAATTAGAAGGAATCAAATGCGGTAATAGGAACACTTCTTGTCCTGATCAGATAGCGATAGGTCTCAAGAATTACTTGAAGAGCAAAGGAGAGTAATATGTCAGTTCTCACTAAGAATCTTTTTACAAGCGAGTCTGTCTCTGAAGGGCATCCTGACAAGATCTGTGATGCTGTCAGCGATGCAATTTTAGATGAGTGTTTAAGACAGGATAAAAACAGCAGGACGGCTGTGGAGTGTCTTGTCACCAGAAACAAGCTTGTCATCTCCGGAGAGATAACTACCAAAGCTGATGTCGATTATGATTTAATTGCAAGAAGAGTCATCAAAGATATCGGATACGATGATGAGAAAAAAGGCCTCGATTACAAGACTGTCATCATAGATAAATACATCACTACTCAGTCTCCTGATATCGCTTTAGGAGTCGATGAGAAAGAAGATAAAGAGCTTGGAGCAGGTGATCAAGGTATCATGTTTGGCTACGCTACCGATGAGACTTCAAACTATATGCCTCTTGCGATATCGATTGCTCATAAACTTGTCAGATACGCAACCAATTTAAGAAAATCAGGAGAGATTTCTTTTGCAAGACCTGATATGAAAAGTCAGGTCACAATCGATTACACTTCTGATAAACCAACGATTAATGCAGTCGTCTTCTCCATGCAGCATGATGAGAGCGTATCCATAGAAGAGTTAAGACAAGTAGTTAAAGATAAAGTGATCATCCCTGTTCTTGAATCATTTGATATGCCTGTTTCTGGCAAAGAGGAGTTTTATATAAACCCTACAGGAAGATTTATAATAGGTGGTCCTAGCGGAGATACAGGTTTAACTGGAAGAAAACTCATCGTTGACACCTATGGAGGATACGCTCCTCACGGAGGAGGATCTTTCTCTGGAAAAGATGCTACCAAAGTCGATAGATCAGCTGCTTACATGGCTAGGTATGCTGCTAAAAATATCGTCGCTAGCAAGCTTGCTAAAAAATGTTTAATACAGGTCTCTTACGCTATAGGAGTAAGTCAACCTGTATCAATAACAGTCGATACTTTCAACACTGAAACAGTCAGCAAAGAAAAGATTTTGCAGTTGTTATTAAATGAAGATATCTTTGATTTTACTCCTGCTGGAATCATTAATAATTTCAGATTGAAGACTCCATCTTTCAGATATCAGGATCTATCAAGCTATGGTCATTTTGGAAGACCAGACTTAGATTTACCTTTTGAAAAATTGGATAAGGTCGACCTAATTAAGAGCTTACTTTAATGAATCACGATAGACAGGAAGAGACTCCCTTTCTAGATGCTTATGTATCCTATGTCAAAAGCGATCCTATCTGTTTGGATGTGCCTGGACATAAAAGAGGACATTTTGAGACCGATTTAAGCAGGAAGATATCTCCCTCTATTTTAAAGTTTGATGTAAATGCTCCATATGGACTTGATAATCTTTATCATCCTAAAGGAGTTATTTTAGAGAGTGAAAAACTGGCTGCAGAAGCCTTTCATGCGGATGAGTGTTTTTTTCTTGTAAATGGTACTACCGGTGGAATAATCTCCATGTTTCTTTCTGTTTTAAAGACACACGATAAAGTCATCCTTCCAAGAAACGTTCACAAATCGGTCATCAATGCTCTGATTTTATCAGGAGCTGTTCCTATTTTTATTGAACCTGTCATCGATGAAGATCTAGGTATAGCAAATGGTGTCACCAAGGATCAGTTGATATCAGCTATCGAAGAGAACAGCGATGTCAAAGCTATATTTTTGATCAATCCTACCTACTATGGAGTGTGCAGCGATCTAAAAGAGATAGTCAATATAGCTCATCAGAAGAATATCATTGTCATGGTCGATGAAGCGCACGGTTCAAACTTTGTCTTCTCAGATAAGCTTCCTTTAGCAGCTATGGATGCTTTAGCAGATATCAGCTCCATGTCCATACATAAGAATTCAGGAAGTTTGACTCAATCTTCTTTTCTTTTGACCAAAGGAAATAGAATCGACATTTCCAGAGTCAAGAAAGCCATCTCTATGATATCTTCTACTTCTCCTAATTCTCTTCTTCTTTGCTCTTTAGATGCTGCAAGAAAAGAGATGTATTTCAAAGGAAAAGAAGTGATAGAAGAGAATTTAAAGTTAGCTTCTTATCTCAGAGAAGAGATAAAGAAGATCGATGGATTATCTTTTATTGATTCATCTTATATCTCTAGGATGAACAGCGATGGAGTTTACTCTTTAGATCTGACCAAGGTGGTTATAGATGTAAGAGGCTTAAACATGTACGGATATGATGTATACAAGATGTTGAGAATGAAATATAACATCCAGGTTGAATTAGGAGAGGTGTCTGTCATCTTGATTCTCATCGGTCCTGGTTCTACTAAGAGCGATATTGATAGACTGATCTTTGCTTTAAAAGATATATCTATGAAGAATCAGGAGAAGGATAAAGTTGAGATACCTAGGATCTCTTCTCTTCATCCAAAGAGTTTAGTAAAACCGACTATCGCATTTGATGCTCCGAGCAAAAAAGTTCTTCTCTCTTCATCTTTAGGAGAGATATCAGCAGAGACCATCATGGCCTATCCTCCTGGAATACCTGTTTTGATACCAGGAGAGATCATCACATCTGACGTTTTGTCCACTATATCTTTTTATCTAAAAGAGGATCTTGTCATCTTAGCTGACAGCGAAGATGGATATATAAAAGTGATCGACCAGAACAGATGGAAGCTCATGGAAGATTACGAAGAGAGAATTGA
>JALEUS010000087.1 GCA_022780765.1 Bacilli bacterium
TAGAATTATAGAAGGTACCTTCACTGAGAGTATTAAGCGTTCCTCCTACTGTCATTGAATTAGAAAGACCAGTAGTTTCAGCAAAAGCGTACATACCTAAATAAGAGAGCCTACTACTGTCAGCTACATTACATGTTTTCAAATTAACACATTTATAAAAAGCATAATCTCCTATGTAGTTTAAACGTCTATCTCCTTCATTAGAAGTCGAATCAAAATTGAAATTCTTGATATCTTTTCTCTGATTGAAAGCTCTCTTACCGATACTTTGAATACCAGCATTTAAAGTGACATCGTAAGTCATGCTCGACATGTTATTTGGAGTACGTACTGAAAAAGCGTAAGCTCCGATAGTCTTCAAGTTGTTAGCGTAGGTTGAAGTTGATACATCAGTTGGTATACCTCCGAAGAAAGATAGTCCTTTTAATCTGTAGAACTCAAAGAAAGCATAAGCTCCAATAGATGTAGTGCAGTAAGGAAGTTTCAAATCATAATTAGTGTACTTATCTTTGTAAATACCATTTATATTCTGCTTTACTCCTCCTTTATCAGCTCCCATAGAGAAAGCATAATTACCTATGGATAAAGAGAAATTGAGAGTGTTTATATTTGTCTTATTTATGCCGTTATAATTAAATTCCAATCCGTTAGTAAAGACTAATCTATTTTCAAATGCTCTCTCTCCTATTGAACCAGAGATATTAAGTTTTAAAGGATTCATTAAAGTTTTAGATGTTGAGTTTTCACTCAAACACTCTGTGAATCTCTCATCTGCTACTTTTTCATCGACATAGAAAGCGTAGTTTCCTATATTTAGAGAACGGAGATTTTCAGCTGAAGTTGCAACAAATATAGGTTCAGTTCTCTTTCTATTATAGAAGGCATATGAACCGATAGATACGATATTGGTTGGGAAATAGAAACGCAAGAAAGAATCTTCTATTTTTTCAGCTGTGCTAGTTAGAGGAACGTATCCATCTACAGCCTCATAACTTTGTGAAGATAAAGTTGTATCAGTTCTATCAAAATTCAAAAGAGAAAAAGCGTAGTCTCCTATAGTAACTTCAACATTCTTCTTATAAACTGTCTGATCGATGCTGTTATCATCGATGTTGATATCAGGTCTAGATTCATCTACAAATTCATCAAAGATTCTCTTCTCTTTTTTAAGCTCACTCCAACAAACTTTAGAAAGCTTGTATCTGTTTGTAAATGAGTAATTTCCAATATAAGATAAGGATGAAGGGAAAATAAGTTCAGTTAACTTTTGAGCTTTGATCTTCGCTTGATCAGTTGTCGTAGTTGAGAAAGTGAAAGCGTAATCTCCTATAGATTCTAACTTTTGATTGAAAAGGACACTTTCTAAAGCAAAACAATCTCTAAAAGCATAAACTCCTATAGTCTTCAAATACGAAGGACAGACAAGGAAACGCAAAACCGCACACTTTTCAAACGCGCTATTTCCAATAGATGAAACATAATCAGAAAAATAAATGGTCTCAAGCTTATTTTGTTTATAGAAAGCTTTTTCTCCAACTGCTGTGATGGTTCTTGCCATCTTCACACTCTTGATAGTAGAGGCAACACCATTATCGGTAGCAAAAGCAGAATCACCGATTTTCTTCACCTCATATATGCCGTTCCCATCAGTGTAAAGAGATGGAATAAAGACGGTTGTCAAACTCTTATCAGTATTGGCTTTTAGTAGAGTATCACCTTCAAAGGAAAATCTCATGTCCTTGCTGTAAGCACCGGTTGAGGCACTGTTGACGGGTTTATCCACTCTTGCATCGTAAACCTGCCATCCCTCGATAGTCACCGATGTCTTATCTATAGATGAGATGACATCTTTTTCTATCCTGTAATCTAAAATGTTATCTTTTATTACAGCGTCATTGACCTTCAACTGATAAGATATCAGATATCCGTAATCATTCAAACTGTCAAATGAGATGTTCTTATATGGATCATATAAAAGAAGATCATCCGTTCCTTTATCGACGATAAAAGGACCATAGAAGGAGTTTAAAGAAGTCGTGTTTCCATTTCCGCTCATCTCCTGATAATGGATGATGTAATTGACAGTGAGACCGATATACTCTCCTTGCACGCTAGGAATCAGATACAGTCTTCCTCTTCCTTTAGCTGCATCTAAGATATCTTTGTATAAGATAGTATCTCCGGAAGCAAAAGATCTGTCGTTTAAATCATCTGTTTTAAAGATGCTCTCTCCACTGTCATCAACCAACTTAAAGTTATCATATCTGTAATGATTTACAATCAGTGATAAAACCGTCAAAGATTCAGAACTGTTCTCATTTTTGATGATATGTTCACTCTGACTATCGTTTTCATCGATGATGATAGATCCATCTATCTTGTAATTCAAAAGTATTGAATTGTAGGTGAACTTTGCTATGTAGATTATCTCATCGCTGTCATCAAATGTAGGGAAGATACCCTGACTTGGAGGGATGACTTTATCAACTCCCTCTTGATACTGACTGTCAGCAAAAGAAGGAGAGTGATCTTTATCCCACATCATCCATCCGATAAACTTTCTTCCATCTGTGCTGGAAGGGGAAGTAGAGGGCATAGTGTACTTGTTTCCTCTGGATGTTGTCGTATGGTAGAAAACTTCATAATTGTTATCGTTATCTAAAGAGAGATATTTAATTGAAATGGACTGTTTCTCGTAGAAGACTGGCGAGATGATGATACTTGATGCATCATCAAAACCATTCAGTATTCTATTTGATGCTGATATCAGACTGTTGAAATCATCGTAATTGGAAACAAGCTGATAAAAATCATTCTCTCCTTCAACAGGTTTAAGATACCACTGAATAGGTTCGCCTCCTTCTGAGGAAGAGACTTTGAAAGATCTTCCATCGAAGTTGTAATCATTAGGTGCTTTTATTGAAAAGGTGATATAAGGGGTTGAATAATCTCTTTCACCGTTCTCTTTAAAGAGCATCTCATACATCTTGTAATTGTAGATGATTGTTCCATCTGCCTGTCTTTCAACTCTCATCTCAACATTGTAAGGAGTCTTATTGTGAACTTTGAAATCTCCATCGTGAGACTGCAAAGTCACATTTTCATTGAGCTCATTGATGAAGACGTCTACCTGATATGACGGACGTGAAAACACCGCCAGCATTATCATAGGATGCGTGCTTTTAATGACAGTAGCTTTGTCAGTCAATACCCACTTGGAATAATCAATAGGAGTTAAGAAAGCACTTAAATCCATATCTGTAGTGTAGTATTCAGGTTTCAAATAATACCAGGATGAGATGACAGCATCTCCAGCTACACTCTTTCCGCCAACTTTTGCTGAAAGTTCATTGAGCATCTGGTTTTTTGCATCTGTATCAGTCAGAAGAATAGAATCGATTGTGTCTCCGTAAAGAGCGTTCTTTGGATTGATAAGATATCTGTCGTAGACACCGCTATAAGTTTTCCCGTAGTAGGCATCTTCGGTTGTCCAAAGATAACTTGTCTCTCCTAAATTTCTTCTTGCGTAATTGCAGGTGATGACAATATCGTAATCGTAATTATAAGTTAAATTGATGTCATCGATATCTAAAGCTTGATTACCAAAGTTCCAACTCAAGAACACTTTGCCATCAGTGTATGGTCCATAGTAATTGTTCTCTAAAGAGTATGTTAAAAGCAATTTGTGAAGATTACCTGTCACTCCGTACTCTATCTGATGAGTCTCTGTCTTGAAGTGAACTCCATTTTCTAAATCCATGTAATCATCCATGATCAATGTCACATTGTAGACTTTAGGAACATACTTCATGTAGATGAGAATGTTTCCTTGATCAGAGATGGTGGAAGGAGAAAAGACCTTCACTTTATTCCCGTACTCATCTTCTACATAGTAGTCTTCACATGAGATGAAAGAAGTGATCTTGTACTTGTAATCCCTGTCCAGATAAAATCCTTCAAGCTGCATACCTTTGACTAGACCTGTATCTTCAGGAAGGATGAAACTGTATCCGTACTGAGCGGTGTATCCAACAAGAGTTGTCATCTGACTGTTTCCATTATAGAATTTCAGATTGTACTTCTTAGGACGATAGTAAGCGTAAAGAACAATATCGGAAGTGAAAGTATATTTGTACTCGCTCATGAGATCTTTGAGTTTGCTGTTTCCTAAATACCAGCCTGTAAAGATGTATCCTTCTCTTACAGGAACAGGAAGATCTGTGTCAGGATTGAATGCTTGTCCGTAAGCGAAGACCTTATAATTGCTCTTTCCATCGGATGCTATTGTATAGACCTTGTAGTTGTTGACAACAAATGTAGCTATAGCATCAATTGAAGTCACATCATAATCTAACAAGGAGAGATCAACCATCGTATTGCTGTAAAGAACAGTCTCTTTTCCACCAATGTGAATGCTCCACTTGACAAAAGAGTAACCTGGTCTGCTCACATAATTTGGAAGACTGAACATCTCTCCGTGAACCTGATTATAAGAAGCTAATATCTCCTCAGGCATTCCGTTTTCTAAAGTTGCAGGAAGCTTAAAATTGACAGTTACTTCTCTTGGAATGTACTTTACTGTGAAGATTGTATCTTTCAAGTATTTATATCTGAAAGAGGAAGAGAGAAGATCAACTGAATTACCTGATTCATCTAAGAAGAGGAAACCTTCTTTCTTATATCCGCTGGGGACAGAGAGCAACACTGCATTTTTAATAGTGTCTGAATCGATAGGATCCATGTAAGAAGTCTTCACTTTCACTGTCTTGTTGTTTCCTAAATCGACCACCAGATCAAAGTTCTGCTGTTCAAATATTCCGTACACCTGCATAGTTTTATCCTTGTCAGGATCTGAAGAAGAAATGTATTTACCTACATTATCTGCAACTATCTTATCAGTGAGTTTTAAGGTGTTATTCACTCTGATTGTGGGTTTACCACTCTCATCCAGCAAGAACCATCCTCTGAATATCTTGCCATCGCTTGTAGGTGAAGCCACCACTTTAAAATATGCATCTACAGCAGTCTTTGTCTCAACCTTAGTAAAAGATTGATTGATGTTTGTTACAACATCTCCTTGTATAACAAGTTCTTCACCGGTTATGACTCTATAGACTGTCTTGTATCCTCCCTGATCGACTCTAGGAGTAAAAAATGCGTAGAGAGTTATATCGGAGACATCATCTTTTGTAATCTTGGTCTTTGCTGTTCCAGCGATGTTGTTAGGATCGGTGTAGAAGTATTCAAAAACATAGAGGTTGCTATCATAACTTGAAGAATCGACAGTTAAATCTTTATCTGCATCTTCATATTTATGAGTGTAATTCAAAGACTCTAAATAAGAAGAGGAGAGAGTCTCTGATGGATCAACAAATCTGATAGAGAACTCTTTTTTCTTGATAACAAGAGTGAAGAAGAGATTTTCATCATCTTCAGCAAGAACAATGTACTCATCGTAAGGCTGATACACTCCATCTTTCAAAATAGGATTGCCAGAAGAATCAGCTTTGACCCAGAGGTACTCATTCCACCTGTAATCAGTATTGAATTCGTAGACAGGTGATGTCACATTGATGCTTGAAGAGAAGAACTCTTCAGTCATCGGAGAAGATGAACCTATCTTAGAATTGACAGAGACATCGACTCTCTGAAGAGTTTCCATCAGAGAAGTTGTACTGTCTTTATATATGAAAGAAGCTGTCTTCAGATTAGAAGAATACTCAACTACAAAGTCGGTTCCGTATTTTAGACATCTCTCACCGGTTGATGGATCATCCATGATCATGTAGTACTGATCTTGATTCTCATCATCAGGTATGGCGATGACATAGTTTTCATTTGCAGGGACAAGATAGATGTAAGCTTTTTTATTGACAACATCGGTAGACTGGTTATCTTCATATCTTAATACACGCAATCCCTTATACTTTCCTGTCAAGTTGCCGCTGTAATCAGCGTATTTTGACTCCAAAACAAATCTGTGATTGCTCAGATACTGCGCCTTAAATGAAGGGAAGATATCGTTCATGTTTGCCATGTTTTCTTTGTTTCTGCTGATGACATACTCTTTTTTAGATATGAGGATCTGAATGTAGATATCATCTGGTGCATCATAGTTGCTATCGTATGAAACAAAGGTGATATGAGCAATGTACATACCAGCATTAGAGACACCATCTCTGTAGATGACATCTGAAAAATCAGAGTAAGTGACACTATACTTTAAATACGAAGGTATGGATGGAATGATGACAGAGACTGTTCTATCTTCACTGTACTGATAATTCTCACCGTTGAGGATAGAATAAACACCATTTTCATCTCTGCTCAAAGCTTCATTTATTCCAAGTCCATCATCAGACATGACTCTTAAATCATCCTGTGAAACCTCTGCCTTCTTCTTTTCAATAACTATGACAGAGTAGATATCTTTGTACTTGACCTGTTTACCATCAATGGTATCCCTGACTTCGACTCTGACCTGATAGATACCTGAATCGACAGGAGCATCTTTGCTCTCTATTCCTTCAGAGTTTATGTAAAAGACATCGTAGACAGCTGAAGTCGGATTGACTATATCTGCAGTGACAGGACTGCCTGAATAAGCGACTCTCTTGCTTTTGACTTCAAATCCTTCAGGTGATCCATCAAGAGATTCAATCCTTGCAGCGATAGTGATATCACCTGTCGATTTGTTCTCAATATGAGTGATAGGAGTTTTTGTTCCATCACTGTTTAATCTCTCGTATCCTACAAACCTGTAACCATCGTCAACGATAGGATCCAAAAGAGTGATCCTGTCATCGATGTAGGTATATGAAGTTCTGTTTGCTGGATTGTTTGTGCCGTGAGGAACAATGATGTTGATATTGAAGGTGTTGAGCTGATAACTTACAGTTATGTTTTTATCTTCACGGATATTGATCAGCTCTGAAGAAGAAAAAATCTTATTGTAAGCTGATGGTGCAGAAGAAACATAGTCAGGAATGACAGATTCATCTATGGAGGAGCCATCGATAACGTTATTAACAGTCTTGAGTATCGCACCTGAAGGTGAGACAAAATTGACAGTGTGCGCCATCGAGTCGACGATTGACATAGTAGCTGAGATAGAAGAAGGAGCTTCATAATTTTTAAATTCGACAGTGCTGTCATTTGCATCGACGACACTGAAAGAAGCTGTGACAACATACTGACCAGATTCTACTTTGCCATTGTTCGCATAGTTGACTTTGATCTTAAATTTGTTTTGATCTCCGTTTATGACTCCATCTATTGTCGAATTGTTGTCACTATCAAAAGAATTTAAAAAACCATCGTTAACAACACTGCTTCCTCTTAAATCTGCCAATGAGAGATTCTTCACTGTTCCGTTGTACTGGAAAGTCTTTCCTCTCAGATAGACGTTTTTTAAATAAAGCTGCTTCGGCGTGATCTTTAATACACATGTTTTACTGTAACCGGCAGTGATAACAGAAGCATCTGCCTTTCTTTTTATGTTAGCTGTGATTATGTAAGTTCCTACATCTATCAGATTCTCCAGAGGAATATTTTTGACAGCATTTGCTTCAGACCCCAGTCTTTCAGCTGAATAGGAGACAACATAGTTGCTGAGATCAAGGTTTTCGACATTGATATCAGGTCCTTTCCCAGTGTATGTTATGCTTCTGTCAGGGAAGACGACAGAAGCAAGATTAGAATCGTAAGTGAAGGCGTCAGTGTTTGACTCTAAAACAGTCAACACAGCGGTCCTCGTGGTCCTGTAATACTGTTTCTTTTCTATGTTAAAAAACTGTGCAAAGACATGATATTCACCCGGATCTGTTTTACCGTTTCCAGTGAATATGACCTCAATATTAGAATCGTTTAAACCTGACACTTCCAAAAAGTGAGGTTGGCCATCATACATGAAACTTTTTGACTCCAGTTTCACATCGTTTAAGACGGTCTCGTCAAGAGTACTGTCAACTGTGCTTATAACTGGCGGCTCAATGCTGTTATCTTGGCATCCAGCTAATGGAACGACTAAAGAGCAGAGCGACATCAGTTGGAATATCTTGTGGTTTGCCATATATAAAACCTCCTTAAAAAAAGAGTTCGAGAATTATCTCTGTTAATAAGATAACATAAATTTATATATATTAATATATACATACTGCATCAAAAAGACTTATGAGTATATAATTATTATACGTTGTGATGATATTTGTAAAATATTTTATTAGAAACGATCAATTACCATCTCTTCATTTTCTCTTTTCAAAAATTTTCAAAACATCAAAAAAACACTTCCATTTGGATTAATTTTTAGTTAATTAAGAAGTGTTTTTTAATTTGTTAATTCTGATAGAAAACTTACTGTCTAGCTTGATATAGTGGCTTGTTCCCTTGTGAAGTGTAGGCAGGAGGCACAATCTTTGAATACATGAAGAATGTTCTGAAGAGAACAAACATGACAAAGAGAGTTATCTGGAAAGCGAAATTGTAGAAACCGACTGCTAAACCGACGATAGAAGGAGTGAATACCATAACCATCGATTCTTTTAATGCTTCCCAGTAAGTTGTGTCTCTGTAAGCAGATCTCTTTCTCTTGTGTATGAATATCAGCACACCGGAGATAACAAGGACAACACCGGCATAAATACCTGAAGTGATAAGGACATTGATCCATACATTCTTTATATGATTATTCCATGACATCTTATGAATCAGATTGCCATAATTCTGATAACGAATAGCTATCTTGTCGCTAACACTTTTATCATCTGTATTAGAGTTGATTAAACTATATAGTGTCTTTCCACTCATATCTTCACCGATAGCCTCAGATATTAAACCGCTGTATTGACTCATTACTGAAGCAGATTTTGAAGAGTGGAGTGGAGCTAAAAGCATATACATTCTATCCTTTCCAAAGATAACTGTGGAGTGAACATAATTCTGAATAGATTTTCCATCATCAGTGTATCTCAGAATATTTTTCTTCAAGAAGGTCTCGATGATTGCGATTTCATCATCGACCTGTTTATCATTTATATCAAGATAGAAAGCCTGAAGCATTCTCACATACTTGCTCTTGCTTTCATCTTTATCGTTTCCTTCATACTTGATAGTATCTGTATCAGCAGGATCCTTGTAGTATGGTCCTCTTTCCTTAAGTATCACATCGTAATAATAAGAGATAGGAGTTCCATTGTAGGTGTAACTGCTTTTTAATAGCTCATGATTCATGTTTCTATTGTTGTACTCATCATCATTCTGGTTCAAGATAGATTCATTGCTAGCTTCAGTGAAGTCTTCTTCAGTGAAGTTGTACTCGAGATTCATCTTTCCATTTGAATTCTTGGTGAATGTGATCTTCTTGAAGTAGTCGCTTTCAAATATCTGTTCATAAGCGACATCAACTTCCTGATTGGTAGTTTTAGCTCCGTTAAAAAGAATTCCTGAAAGACTTGATGTATAACCCTTTGAAAGAATAGGTACCCACATCATAACAAATCCTAACACGAACATGATGACGGGAATTATCCACCTTCTTTTTCTGCCTTCCAGAACAGTCTGGTTGCTATATAAACTTTTAAATAAATATTTTATTGTGTTCATATAAAAATATCCTTTTTCTTCAATCTATTAATTATCTAATATATCTCATTTTTTTACAAGTCAATTTTATTGAGCGGTTCAAATAAATGAGTTAAATAGAAAGTTGATCAATCAGTTAACTATGACTATAAAAATTATGTGAACCGGTAAAAACTCTTCTATATATCTCCTTTTTTTCTTCACTTCAAAATCATTTATATGCGTCAATCACCGAGATAAAACATATCTGTCTAATAAAACAACTTAATTCTATATTAAAATCGGCAATATGAAAAAATATATATTTTACTTGCATTTTTGGCATTTTATATTTATAATTTCTTTTGAAATCAAACGGAGGATTTTTATTAAATGGCAAAAATTCATACAACGCCAAGATACATCAAAATAGCACAGGATGTATGTGGAAAAATTCTTACTGGTGAATATCCAGAAGGCACATTATTAAAAGGTCGTTCAGTTTTAGGAGCTACTTATGCAGTCTCACCTGAAACAGTTAGAAAAGCGCTCAACATCTTAGAGAAACACGGCGTCGTCTCTTCAAAAAGAGGTGTAGGTGTATATGTTGAATCAGTTCTTCATGCACGTGAATTTGCAAACAAATGGAAGAGTGAAACTCAAATCAAAAACAAATACTCAAATCTTGAAACTTTGTTAGATGAACAGAAAGAGCTTCAAGACAAGATAAGAACTGCAATCGATGATATGAAAGATTCATTCACTTATCAGACAACCGAAGCAGTTAAGTTCTCTCAGGTAGAGATTCCATCTGATTCATGGATAAATGGAAAAACAATCGGAGAAGTTTACTTCTGGAACTACACTGAAGCAACAATCGTCGCTGTCATCGGTCTAGATAACATCGCTAGACAGTCAGTAGGTCCTGATTTCGTTTTACACGCTGGTGACAAATTGCTCTTCGTCGGCAAAGATAATCTGACATTTGATCGTGTATTATCATTTTTGACCTACGGCGTTTTAAGCGACGAAGAAAACTAATTATCAAATCTCTAATCACAGTCACAGCTCTTTGCTGTGACTTATTTTTTATGTTTTTATAAGGAGATAATCAATGAAAAAAGTGGTTCCTACTATTGATCAACCTATGACTGAATATACCAAAAAGTATAAAGACTTAATCAAGGAGAATGCGACCAAATACTATGAAAATCTGGAAGTTAAAACAGGAGTAAGTGAAACTGAGAATCACAGATTGGTTAGTATTTATAAAGAAAAAGAGGCGGATTATAACAAAAAGCAAAAGAAAGCCAACTCTATTAAAACACTTAGAATTTTACTTATTGTATTATCAATCATTTCTTGCATTGTAGGTATATTGTTGATCACCTCCGCTGTGAAATATAAATCTCTGAATGTAGTCTTTCTAATCGTAGGTATCGTCCTTATCATATTAGCTTTATTTTCAGTTGTGATGATCATCTGGAAGATGAATGCGGTAGTCAACATAAGAGTGAAGAAAGCCTTAGAAGCGAAAAAGATAATGGAAGATGCTTTAGATGTATGTTGGAAGCAGATGGCTCCACTGAATTCGATTTTCGATGACAACATGCCTGATGAAATACTCATGCAGACCACACCTTCAATTGAAGTTGATAGAGGATACGACTTAGAGAAGTTCGCCTACATGGTAAATAAGTTCAATTTTTCTACTTCCAATTTGAACGACTGTTCATCTGTCTTACTTGTCAAATCAGGACAGATACAAGGTAGTCCCTTTGTTGTGTTGAGAACTTTGAACCAAGAGATGTACAACCATGTGTACACAGGTAGTACAACATACACTTACACAACCACTTCAAGAGACAGCGATGGAAATCTAAGGACCGTTCATCACACGACAACCTTAACAGCTCAAAGCACTCATCCTGCTAGCAGATACTTTGAAGATGAACAGCTCATCTACGCTAATCCTGCTGCTCCTGATTTAACTTTCTCAAGAGGACCTACTTTAAAAAACAATCAGAATGAAAAACAGATTGAAAAATTCATTGAGAAGCAAGCTAAGATCAACAGAAAGAGAACAGATAAAGCGGCATCTGATAATGATCCAAACACCAATTATCAGAAGATGACAAACGATGAGTTTGAATCTCTGTTCAACGCTAGCGACAGAAACAACGAAGTACAGTTCAGATTGATGTTCACTCCTCTTGCTCAAAAGAATTTGTCCTCTCTCATAAAAGAATCCATCTATGGGGACGATTTCTACTTCAGTAAAGAGCACAAGATCAACAGAATATTTGCTAAACATTCTCAGAATTTTGATGATTCTTGCAATCCTGACAGATATGTAAGTTTCGATATCGATATCTCTAAAAAATCATTTATCGACTATGTTGTGGATTACTTCAACAATCTCTACTTCATGCTCGCTCCTATCTTATCCATTCCTATATATCAGCAGACAAAACCATTCGAGTACATCTATGATAAACCGTACGATTTCAATCTCTGCCCATATGATCATGAGAAATTCTCTAACTGCTTAGATCAGTCTTCTTTAAAAAACAGCAAAGCTAAAACACTAGGTATCAACAAGACAAGTTATGTAAAAACTGTCGGTAACTTCGACATCGTCGATGTTACTAACAATGCATTCGACATGTTGAATAGAGTTGACTACATACCTGTCACAGCTCCCGATGGTGCAGTGGTAAATGTACCTGTTCCTTGGTATGAATACGTCCCTGTATCCAAGACAACTCAAGTAGCTTTCTTCAAGGGAGAAGGAACGACAAAAGAAGTTCAGGAATCTATCTCAAACCAATTGAATAGTTCTGATATTTCTTTTGCAAACAAGGATACGATATTCTATAATAATTCTGTTGTAGGATTTGTCTTAAACAAGATTATTGATAAAGCAACATCTTATCCACAAGTAGACAATTTCTTCAAGGAGTTTTCTTCAAGATACCTAGAGGGAAGAAATGCCAACAATCAAACAAACAACAACCAGGTCACAGCAAACAACAATCAGACCAACACTAACAACAATCAAGAAGTGACTGACAAAGGTACAAATAATCAAGAAATAAACAATCAAGCAACAAAAGATTCTAATTCAAAATAAGGCATAGGAGGGTACAATAATGGCCAATGCATTAGACGAAACAACAGCTGTTGAAAACAAAGAAGGCAGAGATGCTTTCGTAATTCAAAAGCAAGTAGAAGCTGACAAAGCTACCAGCGCAAACGTTTTAGAAGTTATCTGCTGGATCCTTTTCATCATTCCTGGAATCATCTGGTTTGTGAAGAAAAAGAAAGCTCTGTCCACTTTAAGAGCAATGGAACAGAGAATTCAAACTCAAGCTTCACAGATCGATAACTACATGGAACAGAGAGTTGTCATCCTTCAAAACGCTGCTAAACTCTTAGATAAAGCAGTCAACCTCGACAAAGAAGTCTTAACTTCTGTTGCCGCTTACAGAGGCGGAAGAAATCCTCAAGCTGACAATGAAAGAAACGAAGTCGCTTCCAAACTCGATGGTATTCAAAGAAATATTCAAATCGCTTTTGAAGCTTATCCAAATATCCAAGCTCACAACGAGATAGCTGACTGCTTACAGCAAAACAGCTACCTCCAGAAAGAGATTACCGCCGCAAGAGATCTTTACAATGACGCTGTCAACCAGTGGAATGCAAAAATCTTTGAATGGCCTATCTATCTCCAAGTAGCATACAAAAACAAGTTCACAACCAGAATTCCTTTCACCACAACAGCTGAGATGAAAGAGAAAGCTAGAGGAACTTTCTTCTAATAAAAAAATTTGATCACTTTGGCTAGGTTAAACCTAGCCATTTTTTATATCTTAGTTATATAATTGATTGAGGTGATTTTTTTATGGAAAAAACTTTTTATATAACCACACCGATATATTATGCTAGCGGTAATATTCACATCGGTCACACTTACTGCACAGTATTAGCTGATACTTTTGCAAGATACAAAAGGATGAGAGGATACAAGGTGAGGTACCTGACAGGAAGCGATGAGCACGGACAGAAGATCGCCCAGAGAGCTAACAAGATGAATCTGACACCTAAAGAGTATGTTGACAAGATTGCAGCATCCTTCAAAGAGGTGTGGAAAGCAATGGATATCTCATACGATTATTATGTGAGAACAACTGACAAACAACATGAAGAGTGTGTTAAGAAAGTGTTCACTAGACTTCTCAACCAAGGGGATATCTATTTAGGAGAGTACAAAGGGTGGTACTGCTCTGAATGTGAATCTTTCTTCAAAGAAGAGCAGGTAGGAGAAGAGCATCTATGTCCTGACTGCCACAGAGAAGTTCATTACGAGAGTGAAAAAGCATACTTTTTAAATGTAAAAAAATACATACCTCAACTGTTGAAGTTTTATAAGGATCATCCCGAGTTTGCTGCTGAAGATAAGATAAATGAGATGATAAACACCTTCATTGAAAAAGGAATGGAAGATCTCTGCATCACCAGAACATCTCTCAAGTGGGGAATACCGACAGATGAAGATAATCAGCACGTGATCTACGTGTGGATAGACGCTTTATTAAACTACATATCTTCTCTAGGTTACTTAAGCGATGATGAAAGCCTAATGGATGTCTTCTGGAACAAAGACACTGAGATAGTTCAGCTGATAGGAAGAGACATAACAAGATTCCATGTCATCTACTGGCCTATACTTTTGATGGCTTTAGGATTAAGAGAACCAGATAGAGTCATGGTGACTGGTCTTCTTTTAACAAAAAGCGGAGTCAAACTTTCAAAATCTTTAGGAAATGCTCCATCTCCTTATCCTTTGATTGAAAGATATTCTGTCGATTCACTAAGATACTATCTAGCTAGAGAGATTCAATTTGGAAGCGATGGCAACTTCACTCCTCTTCAGTTCATTGACAGACTGAATGCTGATTTAGCAAACAACTATGGAAATCTGTTAAACAGAACTCTATCGATGATAAACAAATACTTCCAAGGAAATATACCTGCTTTGAAAAAACCATTTAATAGCCAGTTCACTGAAAAGCTTTTTATCGACTCCGATAACAAGATAAAAAGATATGAGAGTCTCTTTGATGATTTCAAAGTGACAGAAGCCTTAGCTGTTGCTATGGAGATGATAGATTTAGCAAACAAATACTTCGATGATATAGCTCCTTGGAATCTTGCTAAAGAAGGAAAAGAGGAGACACTTAAAGAAGCTTTAGCTGCTGCTGTTGAAATACTCAGAAGAGGAAGCATCATGCTTAAACCGATCATGCCAACAAAAACTGAAGAAGCTTTCTTGCAAGCAGATATCAAACCTGAGTATCAAAGATATGAAACTATCTTTGATATCCCGTATATCGAAAATGGACACGTGGGAGAATTAAAAGCACTCTTTCCAAGACTGAAGAAAGACGATGAGATACCTTTCTTAGTGTCTCTCATTGACAATTAGACATATTTATATATTTTTTAATTACAGCCACTATAATCAATCTATACACAGGAGGACTACATGAGAATACTTTTAGCAGAAGATGAAATGGATCTCTCTGATGCCATAACCAAAGTTTTAAAATATTGTAAATACGATGTGACCCAGGTTTATGATGGACTTCAAGCATCAAAAGCCTGTCAGGAGAACACTTACGATGCGATTATCCTAGATGTCATGATGCCTAAGAAGAACGGTTTTGACGTCGTCAAAGATTTAAGAAAGATAGGAGATACCACTCCTGTTTTAATCCTCTCTGCAAAAAGCGAAACCGATGATAAGGTCACAGGTTTAGATGCAGGAGCTGATGATTACTTGACAAAACCTTTCCAAGTGAAAGAACTTTTAGCAAGACTGAGAGCAATCATCAGAAGAAACGGTGATATCAAAGAGGCTTATTCTATTGGAAACACAACTTTAGACCATGAGACCTTCCAGCTTTCAGCAAAAAACAGCGTCAGACTCACAAACACTGAATACAAGATAATGGAGTATCTTATCAGAAATCAGAAGACTCTTCTTTCAACTGAAAAGATAATGGAGGCTGTCTGGGACTACGATAATGACTGTGAGATAAATGTCGTTTGGGCTTATATTTCTAACCTGAGAAAAAAGATGGATCAGATCGGATCCGATTACACAATTAAAGCGTATCGAGGAGTCGGTTACAAACTCGAGATGAGGGATGATAATGAGCAATGACAAATAAACTTCGTCAAAAGTTTATTGCCATTACTATGATATCCTTAGTTACTCTTCTCTCTTTTACGATGATTGCGATAAACTGGATCAACTTTTATTCTATAACAGTAAAAGCAGACAAGGTCTTGGATGTGCTTGAAAAAAACAACAACACATTTCCAGATGTGGAGAGTGAAGATCTACCTGATGAGACCCCTTTTGACACCAGGTACTTCTATGTCAAATACCTCGTTGATTCAGATAACAAAGTGATAGAAGATATAGAGCCCGAAATAGATTTAAACCATGTCTCTATCACCAAAGAAGCTGCTTTAGCTATGTCTGATAAGGCGATAACCAGAACAAAAAGCAAGGATTACGACGGCAATTATCGATATAGAAAGTATCTTGTCGCAAATAACAGCAACGTTAATTCACGTGCGACAAAGATAATAACCATCACCTTTATCGACTGCTCAAGACAGCTTTTGCCTATAAACAACTTTTTTATTATTGCACTGATTGTTATAGCAACAGGTATCATAGTTTCTTTCTTTATCATCTTCTTCATATCCAAGATTTTGATGAAGCCGATTGAAGAGAATAACCAGCAGCAGAAAAAATTTATCTCAAACGCTTCTCATGAGCTTAAAACACCTCTCACCATAATCTCAGCTAACAACGAGCTCATTGAGATGATGTATGGACAGAATGATATGACCAAAACCATCGACAAAGAAGTTAAAAGAATGAACTCGATGGTAAAGAATTTAACTGAGTTATCAAAGATGAGCGACACTAAGAAAGTGAAAGAGAAAAAGATAGTCACCATACTATCTTTTAAAGATATTCTCTACGACTCATGCATAGATTTCTACCGAGTATTTAAAGAACAAGGTAAGAACTTAAGACTGTTTCTCACCAATGAAAACGTACTCATTAAGGGAGATGAAAACGATATGAGAGAAATCATCTCAATCATCTTAGATAACGCAAGAAAATACTCTGTCTCCTATGCTTCCCTCTACCTAAGGAAAAAAAAGAACAAGATCATCCTGATTGAGCAAAATGACACAAGAGATATGCAGATAGGTGATATGAACAAGATCTTCTCAAGATTCTACAGATCAGATGAAGCTCGTGCATCAAACATAGAAGGAAGCGGAATAGGACTGTCTATTTTAAGTGAGATAATCTCATCTTACAATGGACAGGTGAAAGCTTTTGTCGATTCATCATACGTTTTCAATCTGGAGATCACTTTAGAAGCTAAAGCTTTCGTCTACTGATTTTTTAAAAAATTGAGTGAATTTAATGATATAATTTTGGTATTTATTCTGAGGTAGTTCCATGAAAGAAAATATTCTTGTTATAGATATAGGTACACAGTCTTTAAGAGCATCTGTTATATCAAAAAAAGGCGAGTGTCTGATCTTTTCAAAGAAGGAGTACGATCCACCATTTGTCTCACCGAAGAAAGGTTTTGCAGAACAGAATGCTGATTTATACATCGACAAATTGTGCGAGGCTACAAACGAGATATATCAGAAGGATAAAGACATTCTCCTCTCTATATCAGGAATGGTATGCATCTGTTTTAGAGATTCCTCTGTCATACTGGATGAGAATAAAAAACCATTGAGAAACGCTATTCTCTGGTTGGATCAGAGGATTGAAAAAATACCTCACATGTCTAATTTAAAGTTCTATGAGAAACTTATTTTTTCAGTCATAGGAATGAAAGACACCGCTAAATACAACGCTGAGAGAACTCCTATCTACTGGATAAGAAAAAATCAGCCAGAACTTTATAAGAAGATGAGATACTACTGCCCTTTGGGTGCTTATTTCAATTACAGGATAACCGGTAATTTGAAGATATCTTCAGCTGACTGCATTGGACACTATCCTGTCAACTTTAAAAAAGATAAATACTACAGCAAGCATCATCCTAAAACAAGCATCTTTTCAATACCTGTATCATCTTTACCTGAGATAGTTCCAGTCTCTACTCTTATCGGAAGAGTGACTGAAAAGTTCTCTTCATTATCAAAGATTCCTGTCGGAACTCCTCTTCTAGCTTCTGCTTCTGATAAAGCATGTGAGACTTTAGGCGATGGTTGCATCGATGAAAAAGAAGCTGCTATCTCACTAGGAACAGCGTGCACAATCGATGTTGCTTACAGAAAGTATAAGGAACCTGAAACCTTCCTTCCATCCTATCCTGCTCCTTACAAAGGAGATTACAATCTCGAAGTTCAGATATACAGAGGCTTTTACATGATCAGATGGTACCTCGATGAATTTGGAAAAGAGGACAGAATAGAAGCGGAAAAGTTAAATATGAAAGCCGAGCAGTATCTAGATGAAAAGATAAAAGATATACCTGCTGGATCAGATGGTTTAATTCTTCAACCCTACTGGGGTCCCGGATTAAAAAGACCGAATGCCAGGGGTTCAATAATCGGTTTTTCATCAGCCCACACAAGACATCACATATATAAAGCTATCATCGAAGGAATAGCGTTCTCTCTTAAAGAAGGTTTAGATAAGATAATTAAAAAGACTCATAGAAAACCCGACACTTTGATAATATCTGGAGGTGGATCACAGTCTGAGAGCATCTGTCAGATCTTTGCAGATGTCTTTGGAATCAAGACGATGATGTCTCCTACTAAAGAATCAGCTACCTTGGGTGCTGCGATGTCCGGTTTTATCTCACTTGGCATCTACGCTAACTCAAAAGAAGCAAAAGATAACATGTTAAAAAAGGGAAAGATACTGCAGGTAAATGAGAAAAAACACAGCTTTTATCAGAAGATGTATAACACCGTCTACAAAAAGATATACCCTTCCTTAAAGAAGAGCTACTACAACTTGAAGAATCTCTTCTTAACTCAGGATGAATGACATTACAGTTAACAACTTCTTTAATAAATAGATAGTTTTTTTATATATTTTTATATAATTTTAAAGCGTTTTTTTAATGTTTTATTGCCGATTTTATAAATAATATTTTCAGATTGATATCCTGTTATTTTAAAAAGGATCTTCTTAAAGAAGATGTTGTATATATAAAATATATATATTATATAGAGTTTATTTGTATGTCTGAAAATGGTATAATACAATGAGGCGTAAAAAATATTTTTTTATGTATTTTTTTAGGAGGAACTTCCGATGGCAAAAAAGAAAAATGTCTTCAACCTGTCTCTTCTAACAACACTGATGGTTCTCTCTGTTGCAGGATGCAATCAGAAAACAAATGCTACAGATCAAAACAGTCAATCTTTCAATGCTGATGACTACGTTCTCAAGGATGTGAAATTTGAAAGTATCGAAGTAGATTACGATGGATATCCGCACTCGATTTTAGCGACCAATGTTCCTTCTGGAATAACAGTGACATACGAAAACAACGTCGCTACCGAAATAGGAAAATATAACGCTGTCGCTCACTTTAGAAGCACAGATGGAAGGACGATTTACAAGGACAAATACGCTACTTTGACAATCCTTGATAGAACAAGTGAAAACAGTGAGATATTCTCAAAGCTTGTCATGGAGGATGTCACTGCTAAATACGATGGACAGAAGCACACTGCTAAATTAAAGAATCCAGAGATAGTTCCCTCTGGCTACTCGATAAGATATGTGAACAACTCGCAGATCAACTACGTCAAAAACGCAGTAGCCAAGTGCGAGATTGTAAATGTTATCACTGGTAAAGTGCACTTCACAGTCTACTCTTTCATAACTATCGAGAAGATAGATTACGATATGTCTAATGTGAAGTTTGTCGATACGACTTACTCATACAAAGTAGGTCAAACTCAGTATCTTAGAATAACAGGCAAGCTACCTGAAGGAGTCACCGTCTCTTATGAGAACAACGCTGCTAGCGCTCCTGGAAGTCAGGTGAGAGCTACTGCAAGGTTTTATTCTCACGATAGGAACTACAAAGATCCTGAGCCGATGTATGCGACTTTAACCATATCTTCAAGCGAGGAGTGTCAGGTCACTTTCCAGTACTTTACAAACGGTGTATTCGAGACAAGCAGAACGATAACAAGAGGTTTTGGAGACACCATCTCGACCTCCGATATAGTTGAGAAGAGAGGATACAAGTACACAACAAATCTCTCTAGTTTAAACAACAATCAAAGCTATGTCTTAAACGAGAACAATCTCATCGTCACCGTCGATTACACTGAGATTGTTTATAACTGTTCATTCTCTGTAGATCACGGTACAAAAGAAAGCATCACCTACAAGATAACAGACAAAGATAGACTGACAGATCCTATCATGGATGAAGGCTATGCTTTCATAGGTTGGTTTGAGGATGAAGGATACACAGTGCCGATTGATACTCTCAACGATAAAAGTGAAGATATCATCCTCTACGGACTTGTAAGAGAAGTTGTTCAGATAGGCACATTCAACATCAAAAACACATCTTACACCTGGGATGGAACAGAGAAGATCATCGATAGCATTGGTGCTGTTCCTGCTGACTATCAAGCTGTCATCACTTATGAATCTTTCTCAGACACAAGCGGTGAAAGCACAACTCCTCCTAAAGATGTGGGAACATACAGAGTCGTCGCTCACATAAAGAGCAAAGATACTGTGACAGGTGAATTATCAGATGAGGACGCTGCTGTTCAGGTAGCTTATCTTACGATAAAAAAAGCAGCTTTAGATACTTCAGTAATGAAGTTTGAAGGCGGAACTTTCTACATCGAAGATAAAGAGTATCCGAAAGTCAAAGACTTGAGGAACTATATCAATTACCAGGAAAATGGTGTCTCCCAGACCAGGAGATATCGTATCAATATCACCTACAATTACTATGATTCTTTCTATAATTCCTTAGGAACTGTAGCACCGACAACTGAAGGAAACTACATCTCTGAAGCATCGTTTAAGATAACTGATCTTGATGGTAAGGATGTCTCTTCTTACATCGAAGACATTCCAAACGTCAGCACAGCATTCACTCTGGTTAAAAACACCTACGATCTCAGCAATATCAAATTTAACAGCAACATCTTCTACTCAGATAACACCGCTTCTTTGATTGATGATTACTTCCAGCTTCTAGCCACCGATGGAGTAGAGACTGAATTAGATGAAAACGGACAGGTCTTAAGAGACAGTTTAGGAAATATCCGTTACTTCCACAACTCAACTTATCTCTCAAGCGATGGGAAATCTTATCACCTTGTCGAAGTAGTGTACTCAAATAACAGAATCTATAAAAACGACATCGGTTCTCTGACAGCTGGTATGTTCTTCAAATGGACCGATAAAGCATTAGAACTCAAGTACAATGAAAGATACAATCTTCCAGCACCTTTCTACGCATCGATGTCGGTCATCAATAAGAACTCTTGCACAGTCACTTTCTTAGATAAAGCTGGTAACAGACTTTTGCAGACTGAAGTTGTCAAAAATCAACCTGTAGCTGCACCTGTCTTCCCTGATGATTTAAACGATCCCAACTTAGAGTACTACTGGGAGTCTGATGTCGGTTACGCTTCATCTATTGAAAAGGTGACAGTCGATACCGTGTTTTCTATGAAGGTAAGAGAAAAAACTTACAAAGCTAACTTCATAGGAGTTGTCAATAATGAACTTAACGACAAGACCAATTTAAAAAACAGCTCTGTCAAATACTATCAGAAGAGTTCAACAGACTCTTTAAACGATTATGAAATCGAGCTTTTCAGAGGATATCAAGTCAATGGTTACAAGATAGCTATCAAGGTTCCAAGCGATGATAGCTACTTTACATCCGCTTATCAAAGAGCGATCAAAGTCGACTCTTTAAATCATCCTGAGTGGAAAGATCTATCACTTTTTGATCTCTACTTAAACCTCTACAATCAGATCAACGGAACATCTCTTCAGACTGTCTCTCACATAGATGATCTTATCATCTTCGTTGAGAGCACTCCTGTCACAATCACTTTAAACTACGATTTATCATCAGGTATCTGGAAAGATCCCTTAAATGAAACGAAGACTCACGATGAATTAAAACAGGTTGTTGACAGCACCTACACCTCTCAAGTCTTCGATGAATACTACAAGATCCCATCGTTCATCCCTTACAAAGAGAACATGAAGTTTGTCGGCTGGCAGATAAACTCAAGCTTTGTTGACAGTCACACTTTAGTGAAGATCACATCTACACAGCCTGTGACAATAAAAGCTATCTATGAAGATGTCTCCCACTTCACTCTGTCTCTTTTAAAAGGAAATGGAGAATCACCGACTGTTCAAGATATTAAAAGCAATGATTCAATTCCATTCCCTGAGAACACTCCTACCAGATACGGTTATGTTTTCAAAGGGTGGAAAGTCAATTCAGCAACATCAAAAGATGGTTCGACTCCATTAAATGAAGGAGAGATAGCAACGATTGAAAAAGGGGCTATCTTCAATCTTGATCTCATCAAAAAATATTTCACTAAGTTTAATTCTTCAGGAGAGATAATCTCTGTCCCTGACAAACTTCAATCGGTCATCTTAGAAGCTATCTGGGAATACGCCGATATCAAAGTAATCTTTAACGATTACACATTCAACGAGCTGACAGGTCAGTACAATCAGTTTAAAGTTGTCACAGTAAAATACAACACACCATTCTCTTTGATCTTCCCTAAAGACAACACGACAAGCTCTCTTTTGACTCCTGATAAGAAAGGCTCATCATTCACCTACTGGTCATTTAACAATCTCAGATTGACAGATGACACCCTTTTAGATACCTACACTGTTGTAAACGGAGAAAATGTTCTCTATGTCACTCCTAATTATGACTCTGAGTACTACACAATAGTCTACGAATTAGGTTTCACAGGCTCAATCTCTTCAACATCACAGGTCAAGGGGTCTGAAGCCTACACTCTTGCAGCTGATCCGAAGAGAGAAGGATACATCTTCAAATTCTGGTATCTCGATACAGATGATGAAGGTAATCCGATAGATTTCAAAACAAAGTATTATGATCCAAACGATGGCAAGTACGTCTTTACCAAAAACATAGTTCTTAAAGCTCATTTTGAAAAGAGGAACTTCCAGGTTGTATTCAAAAAACAGGGTACAGATTTAACTTGGACAAATCCTGACAAGAGATTTGATTATGGTACTGTGCTTACTACAGCAAACGGAGGATGGATAGATGATGAAGGCATCTATCAGACTCTTCGTTTCTCAACTGGAGATGAGATACTTTTCACTGACTCTGATGGACGAGAACTTCTTCCTAACTCTCCTCTTTTAACATCCTCAACAGAGGAGATATACTACATCTATGTCCTGTCTATCAACAAGCAGTACAGAGTCTTCTATTACATCGATACAAACACCTATCCTCAGACTCAGATAGTGCAAGCTAACGTTGATTTTGCTCTGTTACCTGCCCCTACAAAACCAGGTATGCAGTTTGTCGCGTGGACTTATAAATCAGGTGATGTCTATCAGGAGATAACAGGAAACACCTTCAGACTGATTGCCAATGCTGACTTATATCTCTATGCTTCCTTTAAACCTATCGAATACTCTATCAGATATCTTTCACCTACAGGAAATGACATCCACTCAGAGACGATTGTCACCTTCGGTCAGGCCTTCTCTTTGCCAGGAGCTGACGATATAGCAGTAGAAGGTTACACCTTCTTGTACTGGAGAGATATCAAAGGTAACATAATCGATAACAACACCATCCTTTTGACTGAACCACCTGAATTCCGTGTCATCAAGCTCTACGCTGCCTTAAAGCCAACAAAGTATTCGATCACTTACGATCCCAGAAACGGAAAAGATCCTTCACAGATCGATTACGCTGATTACAATTCTAATTTCAACATATTCTCTAATCCAGTAAGAGAGGGTTACACCTTCGGAGGATGGGATTTCTACGATGCTAACTCAGGAGCAGCTATCTCTTCTGAAAAATCTGCTCTTTTAAATCAGGGAACCTACGCTTACGCAGGTAATGTCATCGCCAGAGCTAACTGGATAGGTGTCACCTACAATATCACCTTCAATTTCCAAGCTCTTGAAGTGACAAATCTTCTCACAGGAGAAGTGGCTGAGAATTTAAGCGACCTGACAATAGTTAAAAGAGTGGCTTTAGGAACATACATAGACATGTTAAACGATGAGTTTGACATCTTCACATATGTACCTGCTGCTCCTATACCAGGTCTTGAAGGATACACTTTATACAAAGAAGGTGATAAAGTCTATGTTAACCCTGTAGGTCTCTATTACAACTCATTAAGCTCATGGAAAGATGAGTCGACAGCTCAGGAGATAGTCAACAGAAAACTAAACTCTGCAACTGAAAACAGAGTCAAAGTCTTAAATTCCAAAGTTGGGGGCACAACTTTCACTGCTATTTACAGCAACAAAGTTCAGAACATGTCTTTCAATTTCTCAAGATTGAATCCTAACACTGGCACATATGAAAGCTCTGTTGTGACTTCTTTTGAGATGACCTTCGGTTCTCCATACGTCCTTCCAAATTATCCTGTCAACAACCTTTATCAGTTCTACGCTTGGGTGGGTAGTTTAGAAGACACTGCTTATGATCCTAGTAAAGATTACAAATACTTTGCAAAAAATACCATCAATTACAACGTTGCTTTTGAACAGTACGCTAAGAAAAACAACTACTCCTTCAATGTCGTATACGATACATTTAAAGCCTACTACGTCGTCATGTTAGATGACACCAAGTACTTGAAAGTATCTCCTGATCTTGAGTTATCCGAACAGGAGAACATCTACACTGACGGAGATGATATCTCACAGGCAGGAAGAGGACAGATAGAGAAAGGTATAGGAAAGATCAATCTTCCAAACATTGCTAAAAACCTGTACAACAAATACTATCAACCTATTGTAATAGATGGAATAACATTCCATCCATGCAACAGAACAATCTATAAAATAGGTGGTGAGTACTTGATGGATGGATCACTATACAACATCGGTATAGCAGGAACAGAAGATGATCCTGTAGTTATCAAGGCTTATTCTTGCTACGTCTCAGGACAGTATGAAAGCATCGATGGAAAAGATACCTACACTGACTTCATGGTCTTTAAAGATACCGATAAAGATGGAGTCAAGTTTGTCAAACCTTCAACTTCATCTAAGTTAGCTGAAAGTGAGACAGCCTTCTGCGGTTTTATTAACAGAAATGGAGCTAACGATCCTGCAAAGACATTGTCAGTGTCGTGTGTACCTGATT
>JALEUS010000076.1 GCA_022780765.1 Bacilli bacterium
TCTTTTTCATCGTTGACAAAATGATAGTAAAAGTCGTTTATCAGAAGATGTTCTTCTTTCATTTTGCTTTGTGGTATTAAAGAGAAGGATTCCTTCTCTGTATCTTTAATAAGTTCATCTTTCATTTCTGATATAGGAAGGTTATTGATAGCCATCTTATATCCTTTTTTATAGTTTCCAAAGAGACTTGCTCTTCTCACTATTTCATAATAAAAATCAATTCTCTCTTTTAAATCATCTCTCTCATCCTTTTTGTAAGATGAGAGCAGAATCAGAATTATTGAAAGAGCAAAGACAGATAACAGGATGATATCTTTGCTTAAAAGATAAACGTATATGCAAAGAAAAATAAAGATGATAAACGGAAAGATAGTAAGAAAAATATCCTTTCCGTTTTTTGTTTTTTCATCTTTTCCTTTTAATTTCAACAGCAGTTTTTTTATCATTTTTGCTCCTTTATTCTGTACTGAAAAAGATAGATCGATGGGAAGATGAAAGAAGTGAAGAAAAGTGACAGGTCAACAAAGATAGATGGATAATCTGTGTTTTTAAAAAGAAGGAAGCGAAAGACTGTCATCATCATTAAAAGTAAAACAGTGATCGATTTTAATAGCAATGATAGTTTTTTATTTCTCTCAAGTGAACTTTTTTCTTCTTCTACATTATCATTTATATCATCGATTAGACAACGATAGTTTTTGATATGAGATACATTTTCTTTCTCATCCTGTAAAAGCTCAAGAAAATATTTTTCATACTCTTTCAATGACGGAAAAGAGTCCATATCAAGAAATTCCTCATATGTTTTTATCTCACTATAGGAGATAAGAAATCTCTCTGCTTTCTCATAGCTGAGCTTCAATGAACAGTATTTTTCATGATTGTCAAGCAAGATGGAGAAGAATTCTTTTGCTTTGATGCTTTTGATCTTATCTTTTTCTTTCAGCTGATTTTTATAAATAAGATAGAGTGATAGAAGAAGAGAGAAGATTGCATAGATAAAATTGAAAGGCATCTTTTTGATGATGAAAAGAAGAAGCACAGAAGAGATAAAAGAGAGGACCACATCTTGGATGGACTCTTTGTAAAAACTTAATATTTTCATTTCTCACCTCAAGAACTATTTGTTTTGAAGATGAGATAATTTTAATTATCATCAAAAAAATCAGATACTATCGAATCGGAGATGAACATGTACTCCTCTTTTATAGAGATATTATTAAAAGAGATATTTAAAAACTCTCTGTTTTTCTCTATCGCCTTTTTTTTCTCTTCTAGAAAAGATGTAGAAAAAAGTTCACTATATCTTTTTAAATCAACACCCTCTTTCAATCTGAAAGATAGCATGATGAATTCTTCTTTTTTATCTTCACTGGTCAGTTTATCGACCTCTTTTGTTATTACTCCATTAAGATATGAAGTGATAGAAGAGGTGTTTTTTTCTCTGTAGTCAGCAACGTAACAGGAGGAAGAGACTCCTACAGCATAGTAGGTCTCATCTTTCCAGTATTTCAGATTGTGTTTCGATTCTTTTCCTTTTTTGGCGTAATTTGATATCTCGTAGTGATTAAAAGATGCCTTTTTAAGTTTTCTGTTGATAAGAGAATACATTTTTGACAGTCTTTCATCGCTGAGATATTTTTCATTGTTTATCTTGAGAATGGTGTTATCCTCTATTATCAGCGAGTAGAAAGAGAGATGAGATACCTCAGCGTTGATTGCAAAATGGATATCATTTAAAAGATTCAGATAGCTTTCATTTCTGTAACCGAAGATAAAATCGAGGTTGATGTTATCAAAACCTACTTCTTTGAGATCTTTTAAACAGCGTTTAACATCTTTGACTTTGTGTTTTCTTCCTAGGATCTTCAGCCCTCTTTTTGATGTTGTCTGAACACCCAGAGATATTCTGTTTACTCCGTATTTTTTTAAAATGCTCATCTTCTCTCTTGTCAAAGATTCTGGATTGCATTCAAAAGAGAACTCTTCTACGTTATCAAATCTTTCATGAAGATAAGATAAGAGCATCTTGAGTTCTTCATCATCTAAAGAAGAAGGTGTTCCTCCCCCTATGTAGATGGTCTTAAGAGATCTATCTTCGATTGAAAGAGATTTTATCTCTTCAATTAAAACGGATAGGTATCTCTTTCTTGAGAAGAGATCATAGTAGACTTTAGCAAAGTCACAGTATGTGCAGATGCTGTTACAAAAAGGGATGTGAATGTAGAGAGACTCAGGCATTTTTATCTACCAGCACAGGTGAATAGAAGAATTTTTTACCGATTTTCTTTTTCTCGTAAAATCCTAAATTAGCTAATGCATCCATTGAAGTTCTAGCAGTTTCATAGACGGTTTTTTCATATTTTTCAAACTGGCTTATCGTGTAATTGAAACCGAGTGTACAATGAGTGATATAAAAATGAGCTTGTTTCCTTTTCAGATGAGGATATAACTGGAGCATCTTCTCGGTGTTTGACTCTATCTCATCAATATCAAGATCTTCAGTGAATGATGGAAGAATAGTTTTCTGCACATCGACTTTAACTATCTCTTTTTCTTGTTGTAAGCTATCTATGATATCTTTAAAACTTTTCTCATCGTGAATCAGATACGGGATTGTGTAGTAAAGATAATATGTTAAATCCAGTGTCTCTTGACACAGGGACATCTTCTCCTTCAATTTGACAGATGAAGAGAAAGCGATAGATGGAAAATCTAAAAGAAGGTAGGAGTAAAAGAAACCTTTTCTCTTCATTATCAGGTATGGAAGAAGAGAAGCTATCGCATCATTTTGAGAGAAGAAAGGACTTGTTATGTACATGAAATAAAGGCTTAATAAAGAGAGAGAAACAGGTGAGACATCTGCTTTTTCAATGTACTCAACAAAAGAGGAGATAGCTATCTTTATATTAGCTGGATCGATGAAAGTCATAGGTATGACATCTTCTCTTTTCTCTCTTCTCATGTTCACACTGCTATCATCTGAGAGTATCAAGTACAGATTATATAAAGCATCGTCAAGAGTATCTTTTTCTTTGACAACATAATCAAAAGCTTTGCTGTAGCTGTTGATGACCTCAAGATTTAAAGGAAGATGCTGAATGTTTCCTTTGATAATAGCATCTTTAACTTTATCGGTGATAGTATCTATTTGATAGAATCTGATAGCGTTCTCTATCGCTTTTGTTTTTGCTTTCAAGATGAACTCATCTTTTTTTAATTCAGAAAAAGAAGAGATCTTCACATCATGTTTAAGAAGGCTCTGCTCCAGATTGTTTGAATATCTCACGATGCTTTCAGTAAGAATCAGGGAGTAATCGTAGAGAGAAGAATCTTTTATTCCTGTCTCTGTTTTCAGATAATCTCTGTAAGTGACTATGGAACTAAATATCTTCTCAGCTTGTTCTTCTTTAAACAGAGAATAGATCTCTTCCTTGCTCATATAAGAGCTATCTGAATACTTTTTGACGATTTCGATTTCTTTCATTTCCCTTTCTCCTATGCATCGTTTTCATCGACTGTCAGCACAGCTATGAACGCTTCCTGTGGAACCTGAACTTTTCCAAACTCCTTCATTCTCTTCTTTCCCTTCTTCTGTTTCTCTAAAAGTTTCTTCTTTCTTGAGATATCTCCTCCATAGCATTTTGCTAAGACATCTTTTCTGACCGCTTTGATATCTGCTCTGGCGATGATTCTAGAATTGAATGCTGCTTGAACTGGGATTTCAAACTGCTGCCTAGGGATGACATCCTTCAGCTTGTTTACAATAGCTTTTGCTCTCCTGTAGGCTGTCGGTCTATAAATCACCATGGTCAAAGCATCCACTGCTTCACCATTTAAAAGGATATCCATTCTCTCGACATCGCTTTCCTTGTTCTCTTTTATCTTGTAATCTAAAGAGGCATAGCCTTGTGATACGCTTTTTAATCTGTCAAAGAAATCAAAGACTATCTCAGCTAATGGCATCTCATACTTTAAGACAACTCTTGTCTCATCGATGTAGTCCATCACATTGAACACTCCTCTTTTGTTCTGACAGAGAGTCATGACGTTTCCTACATACTCTTTTGGTAGCATTATCTCCACATCAGCAAATGGTTCTTTTGTCGATTTTATCTTGGCTCTATCCTTAGGAAAATCAGCTGGATTAGAGATGAAGGCTTTTGTGTTATCGCTGTAAGTGACCTCGTAAACAACAGAGGGAGCAGTAGCTAAAATATCCAGATCATACTCTCCTTCAAGCCTCTCTTGAATCACCTCCATGTGCAGAAGTCCAAGAAAACCACATCTGAATCCAGAGCCGAGGGCAACAGATGTTTCAGGCTCATAAACTAAAGATGAATCATTTAAAGCCAATTTATCTAATGCATTATGAAGATTTTCATAGTCTTTATTATCTGATGGATAGAAACCTGCATACACCATAGGTGTAGCTTTTCTAAAACCTTGGATAGGAGAAATCATCTCATCTTTCAAAGTGATAGTATCTCCTACCTGCACGTCTTTGATGTTTTTAATCGATGCGCAGAGATAACCGACTTCTCCAGCAGAGAGAGAGTCAACCTTAGTTTCTTTAGGTGTTCTTATTCCAAGTTCAGTCACTTGGTAAGTGACACCGTTTGATAAGAGCTTGATGTAGTCGCCTACTTTTAAGATGCCATCGAAGACTCTTATCTGGATGATAACACCTCTGTAGGAATCGAACTTAGAATCGAATATCAAAGCTTTTAATGGTTTGTTTTCATCTCCTTCAGGAGGTGGTAATTCTGTGATTATCTTCTCTAGGAGCTCTTTTATTCCCTGACCTGTTTTTGCGGATACAAGAGCACATTTCTCTGGGTCCAAAGAGAGAGTGTCAATGAGTTCAAGCTGACATCTTTCAATGTCTCCCGATGGAAGATCTATCTTGTTGATGACAGGCAAGAGAGTTAAGCCGTTATCAACTGCTAGATAACCATTTGCTAAAGTCTGAGCTTGCACTCCCTGAGTAGCATCGACTAAAAGCAGGGCTCCTTCGCAAGCTCTGAGAGATCTTGAGACTTCGTATGTGAAATCTACATGCCCTGGAGTATCTATGACATTGAAAAGATATGTATCCCCATCATCTGCTTTGTAAGTGACATTGACAGCGTTTAATTTGACTGTTATTCCTCTTTCTCTTTCCACATTCATATCATCCAGAAGCTGAGGTTGCAGCTCTCTTTTTTCAACAGCTCCTGTCTTCTCTAAGATTCTGTCAGCTAAAGTTGATTTTCCATGATCGATGTGAGCGATAATTGAAAAATTTCTTATGTGTTTTTTATCAAATTTCATCTGTTGTTCCTCCAGAACTCCTCTGTTACTTCTATGATGTCGTCTGATGATATCATCTTGTAATCAGGGTAGCTTTCATCCAGTAGTTTTTTGTATAGCGGTAGCTTATATCTTGAATCGATAAGGAGGATGATTCCCTTATCTTCCTCTGAGCGTATCACTCTTCCAGAAGCTTGAAGAACTTTATTCATCCCTGGGAAAGAGTAAGCGTAGTCGTATCCGTTGACGCTCTTATCTTTGGAGAAGTAGTTTTTCTCCTGATCTTTTTCAAAGGAGATGTTAGGTATACCGACAGATATTACGATAGCTCCTATAAGCTTATCTCCTTTCAAGTCGATTCCTTCTGAGAATATTCCTCCTAAGACCACAAGACCTATTGTTGTCCTATTGTTGTCCTCTTTAAAATTTGAAAGAAACTCCTCTCTCTGTCTGCTATCCATCTCACTTGTCTGCACTATCAATGAGATATCATTTGTTTTTTTATACTGTTCAAGACAGGCTTGCAGAAGAGACAGGTACTGGAAAGATGGAGAGAAGATCATGTAGTTTCCTTTTTTGCACTGCACAAGATTGATAATATCGTTGAATACAGCTGAGATTGTATCGTTTCTGTCCTTGTACTTTAAAGATAGATTGCTGTCTACAAGGATAAGTCTTCTCTTCTTATCAAAGGGAGAAGAGATGACTTTTAAATCATCTCTGATGTTCTTTCCTCCTAAGAGAGTGTGATAGTACTCTTTAGGAGATAAGGTTGCTGAAAAATATATGACTGACGGAAAACAGTTGCTAACTTCCTGTATTATCGGAGTAGGATTGATGTTTACAATTCTCAAAGAAGAGATCTCTTCTTTAGAGAACATGATGTAGATAAGATAGCAGTTTACTCTATCTTCTCTCATCGAATCTTCAATGAGATACTTCAGTGAATTTAAATCAAAGTAGAACTCTAACAGTTTATCTGAGAAGATGGTCGGATTCTTCTTAAGCAGACTTTTAAATGAATCGATAAGCTCTTCAAGAAGAGAATAGAATATCTCCGGTATCTCCTTGATGATAGATATCTTGTTTTTCAAGTTCTCAGAATCATCGTAGTCTATAGGAAGAGATGAAAAACTGGTTATGAATCCATCCAGTTTATCCCTCACCTTTTTAAATTCTTTTCCTAAAAGCAGATGTTTGGCGTAAAGAAGCTGTGAATAGTAGATGGCTAAAGAGTACATTTTCTTAACTCTCTCCGGGAGATTATGACATTCATCGATGAGAGGAGTTATTTTAAGCCTATCTTCTTTTAATGCGAGAAGTTCAAGCTGATTGTGAAAATCGAAGATGTAGTTATAATCCATTATCACAATGTCACAGTACCTTTTGATATCTAGTTGAAACTGGTGTGGACAGATCTCTTTTTTTAGTGAGAAAGATTCGATGTTCTCTCTGTTGAGAAGATAGTTTGAAGAGAGAAGATCAAAGATGTTATCAATCAGTGTGTCATAGTAGTTTCTAGCGAAGATGCACTCATCAGGATTGCATCTTCCTTTCTTGTCGTTAGGACAGATGTTCTCCTTGCTTGTCATCTCTAAGACTGTTATTTTGACTTTGCTATCAATCAGACTTTTTAGTGTGTTGCATGCGATGTTTTTAATCACATTCTTGCTTGTCAGATAATATATAGAATCTATTTTTCTCTCACCTAGTTTTTTGATTGTAGGATATAAAGCTGCTATTGTTTTCCCGGTTCCTGTAGGTGCTTCAATGTATATCTTTTTGTTTTCATCTATGGTGTTTTCAATGATGTTCATCATCTCTTTCTGCCCTTCTCTTATCAAAGAGAAAGGAAAGGATAGATGATCTTTTATTGAAGAGACCATCGTATTTTTTCTATCGATTATTTTTCTGATGTAATGGACGTATCTTTCCATCAGGTCATCGATGAATGATTGAAGATCTTTAAAAGTCACCTTCTTTGACACCGTCTTCATGATCGATGTCGCACCTTGTTTTATGTATGTCAAAAGCAGTTCACAGTTTTTTTCATTTCTCTCCTTGCAGATGCAGTAAGCGTAGAACATGCACTGGGAGAGATGCCACATGGAGTGATCAGCAAAAAACTCGTCAAGATCAGCTATGGTGGATTTTATCTCTTCTACAGTCAGAGGAAATAGTTTGACGCTGTCTGCTCTTCCTGAGACTTTTATAGTGAGGTCATTTTTTTCATATATGAAAGATATAGGATATTCATTTACCCAGGAACTATCCTTCTTTTTTTGATAGGACGAATGGATTCTGCTTCCTTCTTCCATCGTCGAATAATTAAATATGCGATTGTCGATATGTCCTCTTCTTTCCAGAGTGTCGACAATATCGTGAACCGAGACGCTTATAAACACTCTAATATTATAAACTATAGTTATTAAAAAAGTGGTATCATACTAGAAAAATACTAATAATTGTAGTATCTGCAAGATTTTCTTTTGAAGCATTCATTAAAAACATAAAATATATAAAATAATTATTGAAAAGAAAATTTGAATTTATTATAATTATAAGGCTTGGCCCGATAGCTCAGTTGGCAGAGCACGGCACTGAAAATGCCGGTGTCGGCGGTTCGATCCCGCCTTGGGCCACCATCTGTGATTCAGGTTTGATACTAGGTATTGAACCTTTTTTCTTTTAGGAGCTTTTTATGAAATCAATTTTAGAGAAAAAGAAGATACATCTGCTGATATCACTATTATATATAGTTATAGGAATTCTTCTCTGCTGCTCGGTTATTCAGTTAAATGATTTACCAACTTGGATCATTTCTATTTTTTTAATCTGCGCATCTACAGTTCTTTTGATTTTTTCAATCATCTCCTATTCAAGACTCATCTCTTTATCAGGAATAATAGGACTTGTCACTCTAGCTTGTGGAATATTCCTTCTTCCTCCTCTTCCATGCTCTCCTTTAATCGATTGGACCATATTGATATCGCTTGTTTTGATGACTCTTGCTGTAGGTCTTTTCATAGATTCAGTGATAGGTTTCTTCACTGACAGAAACAATGTTTTCTGCTTTCTTTTTCTTCTTTTATCTGGTTTTATCTTCTCCTTAGGCATATGCCTTTGGATATATCCTCTTTTTAGAAAATACGCAGGTATTGTCATCGGAGTGTTTTTAATAATGTATGGAATTTATAAAATCATTCTCATGTTAACTAAAAAAGATGCTGATGGTGAAGTCAAAGCAAATGAGGAAATAGAACTATGAAAATCAAGTTAGTTAAACTGAAAAGTGATAACTATCCTCTTTTAACTGAGATGATGGATGAGTGGTCTAAGGAAGAAAAGAAAAAACAGAATCCTTACAGCATTTTTAAAAACGATTATAAAAATAAAGAACTATATTTGAATGAATTAGAAGTGAAAGAGGATCATTCCTTTCTTGTTGAAGATTCTACTTTTTTCTTGTCAGCTGATGACAGGGTGTTTTTAGGTGCTGTCAACATCAGGCATCGATTAAATGAACAGCTCTTCAATAAAGGAGGACATATAGGATACGGAATAAGGCCTTCATACAGAGGACTAGGTTTTGGAAAGATCCAGCTTGAATTAGCTCTTAAAGAAGCCTCCCGTTTGAATTTAAACAGAGTGTTATTGTGCTGTGATGAAAACAATGAGTTTTCAAGAAAGATAATCGTCTCATGCGGTGGAATAAGAGATTTCGATTATGTTGAAAATGAGAAAGTTACTCAAAGGTACTGGATAGAATTATGATAAGAAAAGCCGGAGAAGAAGATATAGATGCACTTGATAATATCTACAGTCAAGCAAGAAGATTCATGATTGAAAACAACAATCCAGAACAGTGGGGAAATGATCATCCTTCTAAGGAGTTTATTCTCGAAAAGATAAGAGATGGAGTACAGTTTGTAAGCGAGAACGATAAAGAAATAGATGGTACTTTTTCTTTCATCATCGGTGAAGATGAAACATATCAGCTGATCGATGATGGTGAATTCATCGATTCTTCTTTATATGGTACCATTCACTCTTTAGCTAAAAAGAAAGGCAGAGAGCACTTCTTTGATGATGTCATCTCTTTTGCTTTAGAAAAGATCTCGCATCTGAGAATAGATACACACAGAGATAACAGCATCATGAGAAAGCTGATATTTGAAAAGAATTTTATTTACTGTGGAATAATCTATGTTTTAGATCATTCTCCTCGCCTAGCTTACGAATACGTGACTTTTGAAAGATATTTAAGTCTTCTTAAAGAAAAGAATATTGATATCGATGCAAATGAGGCTGAAAAACTCTACCAGCAGAGAGTTTTTCCTAAAAATGAACAGGTTTAACTGATGAAAATCTTTTAGCAAGATAGTTTTCTTCTCTTTATGTTATCATAATATAAACAGTTTAGAGGTAGATATGGAAAGAGAATTTATCACCACGACGAAGAAGAACAGAACCATCAAAGCTTTAAATCTTATGCAAGCTGAGTACAATGTGTACCTGCTTGAGAAAGGCTATGGTCTTGCTCACAGAATGCGTAAGCAACAGTCAATGTTTGGTATCGATGAATACGTGTACACAGGAAGATTTCATAAAGGTTGCATAAAGCTTGTCAACGGAAGAAACATGTCTTATGGTCTTCCAGAGAAAGAAAGATATAATTTTGGTTTTACTTTAGAGGGAGAAGCTGATAAAATTTTTCAGGTAAGAAATGCTCTCTGTAAATACAATAGCAATGAGAGAAGGCGATTTTGTTACACCAATAAGAAAAGTGAACTATATTTTGTAGGGGATCCATTCAAGATATATTCTATGTATGTGAGAATATATGATAATTGTTACGGTTACTGCAACAACAGATGGGTTGTAATCTATGCAGAAACACCTAACAGTGATGAGATGAACTTTTTAAATAACGGTCTGTATTAAAAAAAGCCTTCCGATGAGAAGGCTTTAGTTTCGTTAGTCGATTTTTTCAAACTGATCTTTGGTTGCACCGCAGAGAGGACAAACGTAATCGTCGGGAAGTTCTTCCTCTTCTGTTTCGTGAACATATCCGCAGAGAACGCACTTGAAGTGATGTAGTGTTTTTTCCATTTTTGTTCACCTCCTACTTTATTATAGCACAAGAAAAGAAAAACGACTGATTGTTTCAAGGAGGTTTTTTATGATCTATGTAGGTGGAATGTTAGGTATTGGTAAGACCACTTTGGTTGATATACTGCATAAGGAACTCAATATAAAGAAATATGAGGAAGATGTCAAAGGAAACAAGGTTTTACCTCTTTTTTACTCATCATCTGAAGAGGAGAAACAGTTGAAGAGATATCCTTTCTTACTTCAGATGAATTTTCTTTTAGGAAAAGTGAAGATCCTTGATTATGCTTTAAAAGATGAGAATGCCTTAATCGACAGATCTGTTGAAGAGGACAGATACTTTGCTCTCATGAATAAGGAGTTAGGAAGAATATCTTCTCTGGAGATGGAAATATATGACAATTTTTATTTTCAGTTTCAGAGTTTACTTAAAGAGAGACTCAAGGAAAAGAAGAATCTGTTTATTTATTTAAAAGGTAATTTTCAATTAATTTTACAGAGAATTAAAAAGAGAGGACGAAGTTTTGAAATCGATGATTCATTGATCTCTTACTATCAGTTCATCTTCTCTAAGTACGATGAATACGTCTACTCTACTATCACTGATATGGACATCCTTACAGTAGAAGTAGAAAAAGAAGATTTCTTAAATTCTGAAGAGGATAGAAAAAGGATTGTAGGTAGAGTTAAAGAGTATTTTCTATAGTTGAGGTGTTTTATGGACGAAAGAAATAATATGAATGAAAAACAGGAGAATAAAGATGTAAAAAAATCTCCTTTAAAAGAGTATTTCAGCTGTTTTAAGATGAATACAAAATCTATCGCTTACAATGCGATAATCGCCGCTTTATATGTGATACTGACGTATGCTTTTTTCTTCTGTTCGTACGGTGCTATACAGGTGAGAGTATCAGAGATGTTGATGATTTTGGTTTTTTTTAATCCAAATTACACTGTCGGTTTAACAATAGGATGTCTTCTTGCTAACATCTACTCGGTGACAGCAGGTTTAACAGCCATGGATATGCTTTTTGGAACTTTAGCTACATTTATATCATGCATCCTCATGTCTGTATGCAAACATCTTCTTTTTGCCTGTTTGATCCCTGCTTTTATCAATGGAATTGTCATCGGAAGTGAGATCACTTTCCTTTTCTCCAATTTATCTGACAGCAGAGAGGCTACCATTTTATGGTTTACCAATTTTGGATATGTGACAGCAGGTGAGATAATCGCTATTTCAGTCATCGGCTACACTCTTTTTATGTTCGCAATCAAGGGTTCAAAAAGAAAGATCCTCAATGTGATTCACGCTAAAAGAAATCTTGATTTTAGATTTTAGTTTTTAATAAATACTTTTTAGCTTCTTTGATGCTTTTAAATCTTTTTTTTGAAGAGATTTTATCCAGATTCTCTTTTAAAGCTCTCTCGTATTTTCCTTCCTCTCCAGGAACATAGAATATTTCATCTTTTATCTCATCTGGAAGATACTGGATGATAGAGAACAGTTTTTCATTTTCATAGTCGTATTTCTCATCGCTGTCTGCTAGAAGACGGAGGTAGTCTTTGATTTTGTATCCGGTGTTATCGACCAAATCCAGTGCTTTATCTATCGCTTTTTCAGCAGATTTAGATTTGGGAGAGAGAGTTAAATCTATCACTGCTGTTGCAAGAGGGATCCTCCCTTCTTTTAATCCGACTCTGTTTGCTACTTCACATGCTTGAAGAGTCCTTGCAACCGCTGCAGGAGAAGCTAGACCGATATCTTCATATGCTGTCACAAGAAGCCTTCTTATGATGCTATCTAAATCACCTGTTCTCAAAAGCCTTGCAAGATAATAGATAGCTGCTTGAACATCGCTTCCTCTTATCGATTTTTGAAAAGCGGACAGAAGATTGTAGTGCTCATCTTCATCTCTGTCAGCGCGGTAATTTGCATGCTTTAAACTGTCTTTGATATCATTTTCATCGATCAGATGATCAGATGTGTACGATAAAGAGATCACCTCTAACTGATTAAGAGCGTATCTTAAATCACCGGAAGAGTATTTTGCAAGGAATGATACTGCTTCTTTTGTAAACTTCCTTCTACTTTTAAGTCCTCTATTAGAGGAGATAGCTCTTTCTATTCCTTGTTTGATATCATCGTCGTTTAAACCTCTGAATTCTAAAAGTTTGCACCTGGATCTTAAAGCGCTGTTGATGTAGATGAAAGGATTAGCAGTAGTGCATCCTATCAGATAGAACTCTCCTTTTTCAAGATGAGGTAGAAGGATATCCTGTTTTCCTTTATCCATCCTGTGAATCTCATCTATCAAAACGATGCTTGGGAAAAATCTGATAGCTTCATCAAATTTTTCTTCCATCTTGCTCTTGTTATCTAGGACAGCGTTTAAGGAGATAAAATGATATTTGTTAGACAAGGAAAAAGCCCTAGCAGTGGAAGTCTTTCCAGTGCCGGGCTCTCCGTAAAAGATCATTGAAACCAAAGTTTCATTCTCTATTAAGTTTTTTAAAAAGTTCACCACTTCTTTCTGACCTAACACCTCATCTATTGATTCAGGTGCCATACGAAAAGGAAGAGGTTTTTCAATCATGTAAAAGTTCCTTAGCAAAAAGTTCAATCAGTCTTGCGCAGTCATCCTCTTTTGCAATAGCCATCTTGATGACATCATCATCGGAGATGACAACATCGCTTTCTTTCACACCGGTTGCTGAATTTGAAACAAGTGAGAAACCGCAGACTTTAAGTCCCATGTGAGCAGCCGCAATCGCTTCGGTTGTTGTCGACATGCCGACTGAATCAGCACCGAGCATTCTTGCAAATCTGGATTCAGCTCTGCTCTCATACTGAGGTCCTCTAAACTGAATATAGACACCTTTTTTAACGGCGATTCCTTTTTCTATTGCCTTCTCGTAGACTGAGTTTGTCACCTCTTTATCAAAGACGTTAGACATGTCAGGAAATCTTGTTCCAAGCTCATCGATGTTCTCTCCGATAAGTGGAGAAGGAACAAAAGAAGAGATGTAATCTTCAATGATCATCAAATCGCCAGCTCTATACTTAGGATTCAAGGCTCCAGCTGCATTGGTGAGTATCAGACCGCGAATACCTAATAAGCCCATAACTCTAATAGGTGTGACAACTTCAGAAGATGTGTAACCTTCGTAGTTGTGAACCCTACCGTTAGACACAATGAATGTGATACCAGCGTATCTGCCGATAACAAATTCGCCTTTGTGAGCAGGATTAGTAGTGACAGGCATGCCAGGGATATTTTTAAATGAGATGAATTTCGGATTCTCAAGCCTAGATACAAAGTTTGAAAAACCGGTCCCTAAAACAAGACCTATACTAGGAGAATAGTTAGAGATCTTCCTTACTTGCTCTGCCATCCTGTTTAAAGAGAGAATTGTACTTTCCATGTTTTCCTCCAAAAAAACGACATTATTTTTCCTTTCTATTTTAATACAAATAAAATAATTTTATAATAAATATATGTATTTTTTATTACAAGTATGCAAGGAAGCGAGAGTCAGAGTTGATTTTAAAGTGGTTTCCGAAATAAAAAAAGGGATAGTTAATCTGGTGGGTTTTGCTGTCGATGATGATGAAAAAACAGTTGATAAGATGGTTGATAAACTGTTGAAAGCAAGGATTTTCAAAGATGATAAAGGTCTTACCAATCTGTCTATTAAAGATGTGGATGGAGAGATACTATCAGTAAGTCAATTCACTTTGTACGCTTCTTTAAAAGGGGGAAACAGACCTTCTTTTACAAAAGCTATGAGCAGAGATAAAAGTGAGATTCTCTATCAGTATTTTGTAAACAGAATATCTTCATTATACAGTCGTTGCAGTTTTGGAATCTTTCATGCTGATATGGAAGTAGAGCTGACTAATGATGGCCCCTTCACGATAATCATGGATTCAAAGGAGCTGTTTTGATGAAGAGAGTGCTTTTAGGTTTTTCAGGTGGAGTGGATTCGGCTGTATCTGCGTATCTGCTTTTGAAACAGGGATATCAGGTTACCGGTTGCTTTATGAGAAACTGGGATTCTATTGCAAATAATGATATTCAAGGTAATCCGACTTTAAATCTTTCAAAGTGTTCACAGGAACTAGATTACGATGATGCTATAAAGACGGCTGAGAAATTGAATATAAAGCTGATCAGAAAAGATTTTATCGCTGAGTACTATCAGGAGGTCTTCACTTCTTTTTTAGAGACATACAAAAGAGGATACACTCCTGATCCCGATGTGTTTTGTAATAAGTTTATCAAGTTTGGTCACTTCATCTCATTTGCAGAGTCTTTAGGATACGACTGTATCGCCATGGGACATTATGCAAAGCGAGTAGATGAAAACGGACACACCCATCTTTACAAAGCTTTTGATAAAAGCAAAGATCAGTCTTATTTTCTTTCACAGCTGAATGAAAAACAGCTTTCCTACTGTCTTTTCCCGTTAAGCGATATCTTAAAATCTGAAGTGAGAAAGATCGCATCCTCTCTTGATCTTCCGATAGCGAATAAGAAAGACTCTACTGGTGTGTGTTTTATCGGTGAGAGAAACTTTAAAAAGTTTCTGTCAAATTATCTTCCTAGCAGACCAGGAGATATCGTCGATATAGAAACAGGTAAAGTGATAGCTAAGCACGATGGAATTCTATATTACACTGTCGGACAGCACAGAGGTTTAAATATCGGAGGAATGAAAGACTTTCCTTCTTCTCCTTTTTTCGTGGTCGGTAAAGATGTGAGAAAAAACATTCTTTATGTATCCCAGGAGAACACTGAATATCGTTTTTCTTACTCCTGTCTTCTGACTGATTTCAACTATATCGGTGAAGATAAAAAAGATGAGATGAACTGTTTTTGCAAATTTCGCTATAGAGGAGAAGATCTTCCTGTGAGACTAAAGGTGATCGATGAAAAGAAAGCATATCTTTTCTATGATAAGATACCTTACGTATGCAAAGGACAGATAGCTGCTTTATATGATGGTGAGAGACTTTTAGGGTCTGGAATCATCTCAAAGACTTACGATGAAAAACATGAAGAAATATCATATTAAATATTGAAAAATATCTTTTTTTTCTATAGAATATCTCCGGCATAACAGAAATGGGGTGATAAAAATGCCTAAGACAATAGTTAAAGAGAACGAGTCTTTAGATGATGCCTTAAAGCGTTTTAAAAGACAAGTCAACAAAGCTAGCATCATCGCTGACTACAGAAAGCATGACTTCTTCCTTAAAAAAGGATTGAAGAGAAAGCTCAAGTCTGAGAATGCTCGCAGAAAACGTTAACATTGTAAACAGGGATGATGAAAGTCATCTCTTTTTTTATTTGAATGTCACGTATAAAGAGATAGATAAAACGAAGATGACTGCGATGAAAGATAGGATGATGATCTCTTTTTTTTGTCTTGTCATATCAATAATCTATTTGATTTTCAAATCAAAAAATTTTAAAAAAATAGGTCTCAACATGTGAGACCTAGTTATTTAATTGAATTATTAAAGAGAGTCTTTGAAATCTTTTTTGATTCTCTCTACCAGTTTTTCTTTGGTGAAACCGAAGTGATCGATGACATCTTTTGCTTTAGCTGAAAGCCCGTATGTATCGATGCCGTAGACAGTCTTCGCATACTTGTAAAGAAGGTCGCTTTTACCCATCTCGATGAAGATTCTCTTCTCGTAAGGATTGTTAAAGCATTCTTCTTTGTACTCTTCACTCTGCTTATCGAAGATCTCTAAGCAAGGGAGAGAGATGACTCTTGTATCGATTCCATCCGAGAGAAGTTCTTTTTGAATCTCGATTGCTAAAGAGACTTCACTTCCTGATGCAAGAAGGGTGAGCTTGTTTTCTTTTAACTCTTTAGAGATGACATATCCTCCTTTTCTAGCTTGTTCAAGAGAGGAGTGTTCATTGTTTGGCAGATTCTGTCTTGAGAGAATAATTGCAGTTGGATGATTATTGCTACTAAAAGCTTCCTGATACGATAAAGCGACTTCGATTGCATCAGCAGGTCTGAAAGTCACAAGATCTGGAATGCTTCTTAGCATCGTCAGCTGTTCGATAGGCTGATGAGTAGGACCGTCTTCTCCAACAGCGATAGAATCATGTGAGAAGAGGAAGATGGAAGGAATCTTTTCCATGGCTGCCATTCTTATAGCTGGCTTTAAATAGTCTGCAAAAACTAAGAAAGCACCCACGTAACTTCTTAAACCACCATGAAGCAGAATACCGTTTCCTATTGCTCCCATAGCGAACTCTCTGATACCGAAGTTGATGTTCTCTCCCTTAGGATTTGAGTAGGAGAAATCAGTGAACTTCTTAACTTTGGTCATAACTGAGCCTTGAACATCAGCTGAACCACCGAAGAGATTAGGTATCTCTTCAGCTATCAAATTGAGATATTCCTGAGATTCATTTCTGGTGGAGTTTGCATAGTTTGTATCGTATGAGGGAGCATTTTTAAAGATGTACTGTCTGACATCGTTCTGGGCAAGCGAGGAGAAGAGAGTGTAATCTTCATGGTGCTCATCCTTGTATTTTTCTGTGTCTTTGATATAGTTCTCATAAGCTTCTTCACCTCTTTTGATGAAGGTTTCTTTAAAGACAGAATAGCTCTCATCTGGAATTTCAAATTCAGCATAAGGATAAGACAGATTCTCTTTTGTCTTGCTCACATCCTTGCTTGAGAAAGCTTTTCCGTGTGAGACATTTGAATTCTGATAAGGTGAACCGTATCCGATTATCGTGTGAACTATGATGATTGTCGGTCTCTCTTTGGCTGTCTTTGCTAAGTTGATAGCTTTGTCAATGGCTTCGACATCGTTACCATCCATGACCTCTAAGGTGTTCCAACCTGCTGCTTTGAATCTGGCTTTGGTATCTTCTACAGACGAGTTAGAAAGAGGACCATCTAAGGTGCAATCGTTCTTGTCGTAAAGAAGGATGAATTTGTTCAAGTGGAAGAGAGCTGCTAAAGAGATAGCTTCTTGAGAGACTCCTTCCTGTAAACAGCCATCGCCGCATAAACAATAGGTGTAATGGTCAATCAGTCTCTCTCCTTCAGGATAGATGAACTGAAGATGTTTTTCAGCCATAGCCATACCGACTGCTTGAGCTATTCCTTGACCTAAAGGACCAGCTGTCGCATCAACTCCTGGTGTGTGTCCTAACTCAGGATGACCGGGAGTTAAGGATTGATACTGACGGAACTGTTTGAGCTGATCTAAAGTTACTGAGTAACCAGCTAGATGCAGTGTTGAATATAAAAGAGCAGATCCATGTCCAGCAGAGAGAACAAATCTATCTCTATTGATCCAGGTAGGATGCTTGGGATCTGAAACCAAGTGACGAGAGAAGAGGGTGTAGATTATCGGTGCGCTTGATAGTGCCATACCAGGATGGCCTGAATTAGCTTTGCAGATCATATCTAAAGATAGAGCTCTCAAGGTATTGACTGCTAGAATATCTGTTTTGTTCATTATTACCTCCGAAGAAAACAACAACTATATTTTATCAAAGAAATGAAAGCACTACCAAAAAAAGCAAAAAAAGAGTGTAAGACAAGCTTACACTCACTAGCCAGGATCATTTTTCCTTATGATTAAGAATACGGGCATATAGCTCTGCTTCAGGATTCCTAGCATGTAGGCATTCGACATCCACAAAGCGGTCATCCCTAAATGATATATATGCGGAAAAGCCCATTAGCTAGTGTCTTAATTATAGATAAGAGAACATTTCTTGTAAAGAAAAGTGAATATTAAGGTCGTATAAGAATAGATGACTATTGTTTTTTACGTGTATTTATAAAACTGAAAAAGTACTAGTTGAAAAGTTTAAAATTTAAAAATCACTTCAACAAATTAAAGAAAAAATGGTTAATTGTTAAAGATGTGTTAATTACAGTTTATCAATTTTTATTTAAAGAACACTTGAAAATAAAAGCTAATCTTTTAAGAGGAAGTCTTCTCCTTTGATGCATTCTTTGGTTGAAAGAGAGAGAAATGCGTTCTGTCTTAAAAACTCGCTTGCAACTATAGCAACGGTATTTGATAGATTTAAAGAGCGACAGTTTGGCATCATAGGAATCCTCATCGCTCTATCAATGTTTTCTTTTAATAACTCCTTAGGAAGTCCGTTTGATTCTCTTCCGAACATGAAGAAGAAGTTTTTATTTTTCTCTTTCAGATCAAAAGAAGAGTAGACTTTATTTGAGTAACGGGTGACAAAATAACCTTCATCCTCTTTATGCTTTAATAGAAACTCTTGAATTGTATCATATCTTTCAATATCAAATCCTATGCAGTAATCCATCTCTGCTCTTTTAAAAGCTTTATCTGATAGTGAGAAAGACAGTTCTCCTATGATGCATAGATTCATTGAAAAAGCCATGCAGGTTCTGATAATGTTTCCGACATTGGCAGGCTTTTCAGGTCTGTAAAGAACGATTGTAACCATATTAAATACGTGCTGTGCAGAACTTTAAGAACTCAAGCTCGTCTTTATCTTTTATCTGCTTTGAAAGTTTTTTATAAACTTCTTTATTGTAGGAGTTTAAAAACTCTAACTCTTCTTTATTCAGCATGGAAGGGTCGATCAGTCGAGGATCATATGGACAGTAGGTTATGGTCATAAATCTAAAGAAGGTGCCTTGATCTGTTTTTCTATGCTCAACAACAAGGAGTTCATTTTCAAGCCTTATACCGTACTTACCTGTCTTGTAGACACCGGGTTCAACGGTGATGATCTGTCCTGGATAGAAGATACCTGTGTCGTTGACTCCTGGTCTTATATAGTATCTAAAACCTATAGGTCCTTCATGTACATTTAAAATGTAACCTACTCCGTGACCTGTTCCGCACTTGTAATCAAGACCTTCTTTCCACATCACCTCTCTCGCTTTGATATCGAGAGTGTGACCTGAGGAACCTTTCATAAAAACAGATGTAGAAAGAGCTATCTGACTTTTTAAAGTCAGAGTGTAATCGTGAATGATCTCTTTTGTCGGTTTGCTCAACATGAATGTTCTTGTTATGTCAGTTGTAGCACCATAGTAGTGTCCTCCTGAGTCGACAAGAAGAAGTTTGTTTTTACAGCTGACAGGAGAGTGGATTTTTTCACTGGGTCCGTAATGCATCATGACAGCGTTTTTGTCAACAGCTGCTATCGTAGGGAAGGATAAAGAGAAACAGTTTTTATCCGATAAACGAAGATTATCTAAATAGGATGCATAATGATATTCATCAAGATTTTTTCTTCTGTTCTTCTCGATGTAATACATCAGTTTGAAGACGTAGTATCCATCTTTCAAATGATACTTGATAGTATTCTTTATCTCTACCTCTCCCTTGATAGATTTTTCCAAGATGACAGGTGAATCTATCAATTTAGGTTTTTTAACACTATTGAAGAGTTTGATGTTAGCAGATTTTTTATCGAGAATGATCCTTTCATTTCTCTTTTTTAAAAAGGAGAAGATAGAACTGTAATCTTTTATCTCTACTTTATCTTTTAAAGAAAAATCTTCTGGTATCTTATTTTTATCTATAAAGAGAACAACTTCTTTTAAAGAGATGTAAAGATAGCTGTAAAAAACAGTGCAGTATGGGATATCTTTTCCTCTGTATCCGAGAAGATAAGCGATGTCATCCAAAGAAGAGAAGAGAATACTTTCAGCATCGTATAATTTTAAATTCTCTCTCTGTCTTTCAATTCTCTGATCAAATGTGGTTGAAAGAAGAGAATCATCAAGTTTAAAGATCTTTTCACTCTCTGCTTTTACAGTATTTTTAAAATAATCTGTCACTTTGAAATCGACTATTTTATCAGCAAGAGAGTATCCCTTTAAGTGCTCAAGATATGATATAGGGAAGAGAGAATAATCTATTCCGACAGGAAATAAAGAGTTCTCTTTGATGTACTCTTCAATAGGAAGAACATTTTCTTTTCCTAATTCCTGTACCTTGGTCTCTTTTCCTTTTAAAGCTATTTTTGCAGCTTCCCAAAACCTTCCATCCGTGTAGATGAATGATTCTTTTTCAGTCACAAGAAGTGTTCCTGCTGGCTCGTGATAAGCAGAGAACAGATTTCTGATTTCAGAGTATTCAGCTGAGGGCTCTTCGCTGTTATGAGGATCCGCATTAGGAATGATCAAAGCTTTGATTCCTCTTTCAGCCATCTTTTCTCTTAATAATTTAAGATTGTTACTGTAATTAATAGGCTCTTGCATAGTAGATCACCTTCTTTCCTTTTTTACCGGTTATTGAATCTTCTTCCTGGAACATGATCTGATTGAAAGGAATGACTCTAGGAGTTGCAGAGTACTTTTCTTTCATGTACTGTTCATCTTCAGCCTCATCTTCAGAAGAGATGATTTTAGCAAAACCTTCATGGTTTTTAAGAACCTTATCTATCTCCTCTCTGTTGTGGCATTCAAAGATCTTTGAAGTCAAAAGTTCATTAGCTTTCTGATACATCTTCTCCTGGATGTCACTTAATAGATCGAACACAGTTTTAGAGATATTCTCTAAAGGAAGTATCTTCTTTTCATAGCTGTATCTGATGCTTGCCATACAGGATGAATTAAAGATGTCCTTAGGTCCTATCTCTATTCTTAAAGGCACTCCCTTCATCTCATACTGAGAGAACTTCCATCCCGGAGTCTTATTAGAATCATCAAGAATGACTCTTATGTTGTCCTTCTTTAATGTCTCATAAAGCTCTTTGCATGTCTTTAAAATATTAGGATCACTCTCTGCTTTGACAGGTATGATCACAACCTGTGTCGGTGCTACTTTCGGAGGCAAAACAAGTCCATTATCATCTCCGTGCACCATGATCAGTGCACCTAACAATCTGGTTGAAACTCCCCAGGAAGTGTAGTGAGGATACTCTATCTGATTGTCTTTGTTTGTATACTTGATATCGTAAGCTTTAGAAAAACCGGTTCCCAGGTAATGAGTGGTTCCACACTGAAGAGCTTGGCCATCTGGCATCAGTGCTTCAATGCAGTATGTTGAAACAGCACCTGCAAATTTCTCACTGGCGCTTTTTTCACCGATTACAAAAGGAATCGCTAAGAGATTTCTTCCTAGCTCAGAGTATATTCTCAAAATAGAGAGAGCAAAGGCTCTCGCTTCATTTTCATCTTTGTGTAGGGTGTGACCTTCCTGCCATAAGAACTCGCTTCCTCTTAAAAATGGTCTTGTCGTCTTCTCCCATCTGACAACAGAGCACCACTGATTGTAAAGGATAGGCAGTTCGTTATAAGAGTGCAGAATGTCTTTGAAATGATCGCAGAAGAGAGTTTCACTTGTAGGTCTTACCACCATCTCTTCTTGAAGAGTCTTGTTTCCTCCACGTGTGATAACAGCGCACTCAGGGGCGAATCCTTTTATGTGATCTTTCTCTTTGTTTAAAAGAGACATAGGAATTAAAGATGGTAGGTAGACATTTCTCACTCCGAGGTCCTTAAATCTCTTGTCAAGATAATTCTTTATTTCTTCCCAAAGAGAGTATCCATCTGGTCTGTAGACGATGAATCCTTTTGTAGATGCATAATCCATTAGTTCTGCCTTCAGACAGACATCCGTGTACCACTGGGTGATATCTTCAGATTTGCTGGCGATGTTTTTTACAGTTTTCATACATATTCTCCTTTGTTATTAACTTTATCTTTATTCTATATCTTCATCAAACAGCTGATCTTTATCTTCAATAAACAGCTGGATAACCTCTTCTCCTATAGGTTCTCTTCTGCTGGAGGGCTTAGAGAAGTAACTGCTTTGAATGATCTTTCCTGAGTAGTGAAGAGCGATATCCACATCCATTTTATCACTGAGATTGATGTAGCAAAGCTTCTGAGGAAAAGTGCTGTAGAAAGAAGAGATGCTCTCTAAGTCAGCTTGTGTTGTCGCTCTTTGTATGTTCTTTGTCAAGGTGGGAAGATCGTTGAAGATAAAGTACTTCATCTCGCTAAAGATTGCTCTTTCTATTATTGGTGAGGATGTTTTGATGCTCAGAGCTAAAAGCAGCTCTCTCTCTTTAGCTGCTTTGATCTTCGAAAGTATCTCCTTCTGATTTGAAATGTTAGCAGAGAGTTCATTTTCATCGATAGAGAGGACATATTTGAAATTTCTCTTGTTGTCGTAACTTATCGCTTCCATGAACAGATCTAGACAGTCATATGGAAGTTCAAAGACTATCTCAGGATCATCTAGCTCACGATAAAGTCTCTCTTTCAATCTCATATCTAAAGTTCTTAATAGATTGATGGTTTCTTTTTTATCATAGCTGAACTGAGTTGATAAAGAGAGAAGATCTTTAAACTTCTTAAAGGACACTCCGTAAGTGTCAAGTCTTAAGAATGTTGGTCCTCTTTGCAAGGTCTCTAAATCGATGCTTGAAAGAAACATGATCTTGAAGGTAGAATTTTTGATAAATAGAAGAGCTTCATTTCTGTTTTTCTCTTCAGTGTAGATGTTCTTGCTGAGGTCATTTGTATACATTAAGACTTTATCAAACGATTTTCTACTACGTATCAAATCTATCATCATCTTAGCTTGATTCTTGCACTGAGAAAAGGTGGGAGAGTACTGGTCGTGCATCGATATTCCGATGATGAAATCAAAGAGATTCTCCCCTTGATTAGCTTTGATTATCTGCTTTCCAATGTTTTGAATAGCAGTAGCATACGTCAAGGCTAAAACCTCTGAAAAAGATTCGCTGTCCACGATAATAAATGTATTATCATCAAGAGAGTAAGCGTTTCTTAAAGGAGAGAGATACGGGATTATCGCATCGTTTATTATCTTGTTTTTTATATTTTTCTGCTTGCTGTGTGTCGCATTTTTTGAATCACTGATCTTAAAAAGAGAGAGGTAGTAGATAGCTCCCTGTTCCTTGTCATTGAATCTGCTATTTATATCTTCTATCGTCTTCTCGTTAGATAAAAATAACCTGTGTTTTACTTTGTTAGGATAGAAGGTGTTCACACTCGGTAAAAAGTGCAGTTCAAAATGAATCATCTTCTCTTCATTGCTTACTTTTGTCAGAAGAAGAATGCAGACAAAATGTTCTTCAGGTACTATAGGAAAGTATCTTCTGACCTGTAAAAACTGGTAGACGTCCTTGTTGTCGATAGCATCTTTTAACCACTTTTTTACTCTCAGTTTATCTTCAGCTATGTATTCAGAGAGAAACTCATCGACAGTCAAACATCTTTCATGACCAGAATTCAGGCGGTGAAAGTAAGTTATCAGATCTGTTTGGAGATTGTAGGTGTAGTAGATTTTATCGGATGCCATGGTCGATATCAAAATCATTTTTCTTCTCTTTTTTTTGAGGTAGGAGAGATAGATAGAGCAGGAGATAATCAAGGTCAAAAAAAGGAAGATGATGACAAAAAATATGATTGAAAGCGACAGCGAAATGTCGATTAATGAGACAAAGTGCATACTTAAAAATTATACTATGGTTGACTTTTTTATTATATAAAAAACAAAAAAATATGGAATTGTAAGATGTTTTATAGTATATTTTTTTAGAAAGAGGAATATATTATGGGCACTTTTGATAAAGTAAAAGAAATATTGTCAAAACAGGTATCATCTAAGAAGTTTAATCCTGATCTGATCTCTGAAAACACAGAGCTTGATTCTTTAGGACTCGACTCTTTAGATATCGCTGAGGTACTGATCAATATCGAACAATCTTTCTCTCTTCCTGAGGTTTCAACAGAGGAACTTGTCGACATCAAAAAAGTCAGTGACATCGTATCACTGATAGATAAGTATCAAAAATAAAATTTTTGTTGCATAATTCTTCAGTATTTGATATAGTTTATAGCGTGCCTGCTTAGCTCAGCTGGCAGAGCAACCGGCTGTTAACCGGTAGGTCGTAGGTCCGAGCCCTACAGCAGGCGCCACTTTTCTGGCCTGGTGGAGAAGCGGTCAACTCACATCCCTTTCAAGGATGCACTCACGGGTTCAAATCCCGTCCAGGTCACCAATCAACAAGTAATTTGTCCCTGTGTAATCAGGGATTTTTTGTTCAAATGAAAAAATCTTTTAAATCGATAGATCCAAAATTATAAGTTTATGCTATAGGAGGATCTTTTATGTATTGTCCAAAATGTGGAAAAGAGATCGATGATAATGATAATTTCTGTCCTTTCTGCGGTGGAGATGTGTCAAAAAAAGAGGTCGAGACTGCAAAGATAGAAAAGAAGAATACTTCTGAAGGTAATGCTTTAAAACTTGTTGCTAAGATATTTATGCTCATCAAAACGATATTGGTGGGGGTTTTTTTCCTTATCCCGTTAGCATAGTGTATTCCAATGACTGTCGTCTACTGGAAAAGTGTCAATGAGAAAAAACCGGTCAGCGTCGGCTTCAAAGTGTGTACTCTTCTTTTTGTCAGCTTGGTTGCTGGAATACTGATGCTATGCGATAGTAAAGATAAATAATAGTAAGTTTGTTTAATTCGTAAATAAATTCTTCTGAAGAGAGGAAGACAAAAATATCTGTGGTGTTCTGTTTTAGCACTGTTATCTGCATTATTTTTCTTCTTTGACAGCAATATTTGCCAAGACTAGAATTTCAGAAATTAATTCAAATTTTGAAGCAGCATATAGAAAACTAATTGTGATTATATGTGCTGTTTTTTTTTGTGCCTGATAAAAGAAAGTTTTCTTTCTTTTAACTCCTCCACATATCGTAATTATCTTTTTTAATGTATACGTCAATTCAGGACACTTGGGTTGTTCTGGAAATTGAATTCTGATTTGTTATCCTCATTCCATGGAGGAAAACAAGAAATGAACAAGTTTACTGATCGTGAACGTCTTGAGTATGTGAAGGAATATAAAGCAA
>JALEUS010000005.1 GCA_022780765.1 Bacilli bacterium
TCGTTAGGCCACGATTTCGCTATCCCTTCTTTTCATGCTTAGTTACCTAGAGGCACTTTGGGAGTCGCTATCGGGTTGGTCGGCAAATACCTCCCTTCGGACTTTCACCGTAGATATATGACATGCCCGTCATACAAAAAACAGCTCTCTTAGGCAAGAAAGCTGTAATTGTTTGACATGGATTTGTTCGGTTCAATACCTACGTATTAAAAGTTTAGGATTAATGCCAGTATTGAGTAAATAGGTTTGATTCAGATATCAGGCCTTTTTTATTTGTTTCTGTTTATTTATTGACAGATTTGAGCAAACATGAAAATTAAAAGGATAAAATAAATGAGATATCTGATTATTAATCATTTGATAACTGATAAGACGACTTCATTTTTGACAATATATGTTACTTTTTTCTAGTCTTTTTTTATAGGAGTTAATAGATTATCAAATGATTATAAGTTGATAGTGAAAACAGAAGTTTGATATTAAAAAAACAATTAAAAATGTATGTGATAAGAATGCAGATAGGAAAATGTGATTTATAAAACAAGAATAAAATTGTTAAATGTAAATTGATTTAAAGAGCGGATTGTTCCCACTTTGTCTCTTCTTCAGAGTCAGGATCAATATCGTTAAATATCTCGCTAAAAGATGGAATGATCTCACCATCTTCATCATATTTAACAGATGATTTGATTTTCTCTTTGATGTTGATTGTCTCTGTTTCTACCTGTTGGATCAAAGGAGTGTTAAAAGCGAACTGAAGGATGTCATCAAAGACGACTGCATCCTCTTTGATACTTTTTAATAATCCATGAGTGAGACCATCGTATTTGTACAAGTTGTGTCTAGCTTTTATTCTCTTGTTGACTTTATTCATAGAGTGCTTGGTGCACAATTCATCTTTAGTTCCCCAGAGAATCAAAGTGTCGCAGGATACTTTTCTATAATATTTCCTATTTTTTAATACGCACATCAAAATAGCTATCAAAAGACCGAGAAGTCCTTTGGTGGTCTTTCTTCCTAATGCATTTGCCATTTTAGCACCGTATTTCTTGCATAGCTTATGGAATTTGTAAGCGTAGTTGATGTATCCAGGTATCATGTTGTTTAAGATTGTGTCATAGACAGGTGCAACCAGAATCAGCCTGTTTATGTAAGGATATTTCTTCTGCATCTTACAAGCCAAAGAAGCTGAGAAAGAATATCCTAAAAGGATGATATCGTATCCTTTATCATGATATTCTTCTATTTTGTTTCTCAGTCTGCTTTCAAAGAGTTTTGAATGATGAGTCTTTTTGTCAGCTGGTTCATATAAAGATACAGGAACAATCTCGCAGTTTGAAAAATCAGTTTTGAAATTTCTTGAGAAATATTCAATCAACTGATAAGAGTCATGGATATCAGAATTTTGAAAACCGTTTGAGCAGAGAATCACAGTCTTGTTGACTGGTTTTTTATATTCGATACCTTGAACCTTTGTTTTTGTTACTTTCATTAATATCTTTTCCTCGCGTTTATTAAATCATTTAAATCTGTACATAAGTATAGAAGCAGAGATAGCTACATTTAAAGAATCTATCCCCGACATCTCTATTTTGATCTTTCTTCCTAAAGAAAGATTCTCTTTTTTTACACCATGGCCTTCATTGCCGAAGACTAAGATAGATTTTGAAGGAAGAGAGAGAATATTTTTCTCATCTTCTCCATCCAATGATGTTATAAAAATATTATAGTTCAATTTTTTGATATTGATTAATTTTTCTTTAATAATTGGCAGATGAAAGATAGCACCTTTGCTGCTTTGAATCACTTTTGAGTTGTATGGGGATACGCAGTCATAGGAGAGACAGATAGATGAGTAAGAAAAAGCCAAAGCTGTCCTTATGATCGTTCCTAGATTTCCAGGATCCTGTATTCCATCAAGATAGATCGCTTTCTCTCCTAAAGAAGAGATGTCAGACATCTTTTTTTTACACATGCATATCACTTTGGGAAGGGATTTATAAGATGATAATTGACGATATAATTCATCCTTTAAATGATATGTTTTTTTAGTCACATATCTCTTATCGTAGATGTTAGGAACGATGGTTGCTAGAAGAGAAGAGGACTTATATGCTTCATCAAACATGTCTTCTCCTTCAGCAAGAAAGATACCTTCCTCTTTATCACCTGCTTTGTATTTCAAAAGATTTTGAAATATCTTGCTCTTGCTGTTTGAGATATCAATGATCTTATCCATCGAATCTTCCCTCCTTTATCAAGCTGTCTAGAATATCATAATCAGGGCAGTAATGGTATACAAGATTATAGAAATCTCTGCTGTGATTTAAATGATCTATATGAGCTATCTCATGGATCAAAACAGAGTCGAGTATCTCCTCTTTGTAAGCAAATAAACGAAAATCAAATTTAAATGTTTTTCGTGAAGGAATGATACAGCCAAAGTAAGTTAAAAATATAGCACTTTGTATTCTGTAAGAGGAGAGATCATGATGCATCATCTTTCCTAAAACAAGCATCCTGCTTTTTAAGTATGAGATAAACCTCTTCTTGTAGACAGATAGAGGGTCTTTGCATTTATCGCTTATGAAGAAATACTCATTGTTATTTTTAAATAATGGATCTCTTGTTATCTTTTTCTTTTTCCCTAGAACATAGATGTACTCATCTTCTTTGTAAAAGGGGCGGTCAAGAATATTATTCTTGTTTAAATCAAGAGATCTTATCAGCAGTTTATTTATGCTGTCAGCTGTGCTTTTTTTTGTGATGTACATTTCAACTGTTCCATAAACCTGCCTCACTGTCTGACCTCTTCCACTTTTTTTCAAATAGAAGTAAACAGGAAAGACCTGTCCACGGTACGAATAATTTTTTTTGCCTAAGAGAGTTCTTTTATCTGTCATATTTTCCAATTTTTTATTATAACATATAGTTGTTTATTTACTCTTGAGTTTTATAAGCTCTCATATATAGCTAGAAAAATATATATAAAGCTGTATGATAATAATGTTCATAATCCATGTTTTTAAGTGAAAGACAGATAAGCCATATAATATATATTTATTTAAAAATATAAAAGTATATATTAAAATATAATAGCCTTAGAAACGTATAAATTTTATTGTGAGGTCTTGACTATGAAAAAGAAAGTACTCCCATTGATAGCTGTTTTGTCGCTCTTATCTTCATGTGCGCCATTTAAAGTCGATCCGATATCTACAAGCTCTTCTTCAGTAACTTCATCGGAAAAAGAGATCAGCAAGTTCTCTTATCGAATATTAGAAGATGATTCTATTGAGATAACCGGAATCAATGAAGAAAGTGGCTCTATGATAACAATCCCATCGTTATTCGAGGGAAGGAAGGTATCATCAGTTGCTAAAGCTGCCTTTAAAAACAATAAATCTCTTGTCACTGTGAAGATTGAAGAAGGAGTTACTTTTATAAAAGAGGAGTGCTTCTCAAATTGTGTCAATCTTAAAGACGTAGTTTTACCTAATTCAGTCATTTCAATAGGAGATAGAGCATTTGAATCGTGCAGTTCTCTTGAAGCGATAAATATCACAGATAATATCATCTCTTTAGGAAACTATGCTTTTTCAAGCTGCTCATCTTTAAAAGAGATTCATCTTCCTAATAACAGCAGTTTTATCAAAGTGCCTAATTTCCTCTTTGCATACTGTTATTCTCTTGAAAATGTGACACTGCCAAATAGAGTTAAGACAATCGGTAGACAAGCTTTTTTCAGCTGTACTTCACTTGTCAATATAATTTTCCCAGAAGCTGTTGAAACAATTGAAAACTCCGCCTTTGCAAACTGCTCTTCTTTATCTTCTGTTTCTTTTAATGAAACACTAAAAAAAGTAGAGGACTCTGCTTTTTCAAATTGTCAGAAGATAAAGGAACTCTCTTTGCCAATCGATACTGTTTATTCACCTAATGCTTTTTCAAAGTGCAACATAGACAGATTGAACCTGTCTAGCAATATCACTTCACTTTCTAAAGAGAACGCCTCTTCTTATTTAAGTTGTATCTCTTCAGATTCTCTGTCTCTTTTAATTCCAGGTTCTGTAAGTGAAATAGATCTTACTCTGTTTGATGAATACTCCTCTATCACTGACATAGAGATTGAAGAAAGCTCTGCATATTATTCTTCAGTAGATGGAATAATCTACAACAAGGACAAGACAGTTCTTTTAAGGTGCCCTAGAGGGAAAAAAGAGATTTCATTGATTCCTGACACGGTGACATCAATAAGCAAGGGAGCTTTTTTAAACTGCGACAAGCTGACAAATATCTCTCTTCCAAAGAGTGTTCAAAATATACATCAGAGCGCTTTTGAAAACTGCTCTTCACTTCTTTCTATTGTGATTCCTATTGGAGTTTTAAAAGTAGAAAGAGCCTTTATGGGATGCACATCATTAAATAATATCAACTGTGAAGCTCCTTTAAAACCATTTGATTGGACAACTGACTGGAACAACGTATCTGCTTCTAAGAGCATTTCTCCTAGATGGAATTTCATGCAGAACTCTGTTCTTATTCAGGGAGTATACTACACTTTAGAAGATGAAGAGAAAAACTCTCTTGTCATCTCAGGTTATGAGATAGAAGATATCAAAACAGACTGCTCTTTAGCACAAGAAGCACAGGTGTACGGAGTATCTTATCCGGTCACTGAGATAAAAAAAGGAGCTTTCGCTTCCTGTTCAAAGATAAGAACTGTCCAATTTTCAAAATCTATCGTGACTGTAAATGAGCATGTCTTTGACGATTGCTACATGCTTGAAGCTCTGATTATTTCTGAGAATATCACAACCTTTCTTTCTGATTTCTCTGGCTGTTTAAAACTTAAGAACTTGTATCTGAGACATGCTTCTTTACCTGAGGGATTTAAAGAAGATTTTAACAGAATAGATTCTTCTACTTCAGCAGAAGTCTTCTTTAACTTTGTTCCCAAGAAGAGTGTGTACGACGGAGTTGAGTACATCTTCTCTGATGACACAAACAATTATGAAGTGTCTATTTATGTTCCAGATAAAAGTGTGATACAGAGTAACTTCACCACTTTAAGATCATCTGTCACCTTCGATGGAGTTGATTACACCGTCACAAAAATGCTCGATGATTGCTTTAGCGGAGCATCGAGATTGGCAAATCTTACTATTCCTGACAGCATCAAGTATATCGGTGATGGTGCATTGAGAGGAACGAAGATCTCTTCTATATCTCTTCCTACTTCACTAATTAGTTTAGGAAATAATGTCTTTGATGACTGCTCATCTTTAAGAGAGATAAAAGCCAAGAATATCAACAGCGGTTTTTCAGATTCACATGGTATTCTTTTTAAAATCGAGGATGGTAAAAAGAAACTTCTTAGATGCCCTGAAAACTATCCCTCCTCTGTGACTATAACAGGAGAGGTAACTGAAATAGATGCAGGGGCATTTAAAAACTGCAAGAACATCTCCACTGTTTTAATCCTTAGTGAACAGATTACTGAGATAAAAGAATCCACCTTTGAAAACTGTATTTATCTCTCTGGTATAACACTTCCTGATAGCATCCAATCTATAGGAGAAAACGCCTTTAAAGGATGTTCTTCTTCTCTTTTCACAGAGATAAATATTCCTTCTTCTGTATCTTCAATAGATCAGACTGCTTTCGATTTAATGACATCTTTAGAAAACATTTATGTCTCATCTCTTAATGATAATTACTGTGATTATCAAGGTTCTCTTTATCTGAAAGAAAAAGATGATAATGACAATGAGATAATGAGAAATCTTCTCCGTGTCCCTGAGGGTAAAACTGGAACAGTTGAGTTTTCAAAAGATCTTGTGACAATTGATAAACACGCATTATATAAGTGCTCAAAAATCGAAAAGTATCAGATATCTGAGGATAGTCTCAATTATTACACATCTCCAACTTTAGGATATCTATACAATAAGAGC
>JALEUS010000026.1 GCA_022780765.1 Bacilli bacterium
ATATCATTTATCTAAATTAAGGTACAGAGGGACTCATCAAGAATCATTTTATGTGTAAATATTTGGTCCATTTTTTCATCTTGAAAACTCTCAAAATTGATAAAAGAGATATCTTTTTTTTGCATTTCTGATGAAAAAAGTGACATCTCTTCCTGTGTTAAATACAGATAGAGATGATGAAAGATAAAGAATCGCACTCCTTTTAATTCTCTATTAATCTTCACATAATTTAAAAGAGATTCAATTATAGTTTCATGTTCTTCCTTCAATGTAATATTCATATTTTTTAAAATATCTTCAGATTTGAAACTCAAATCAGATTCTATATCTAAATCATATCCTAATTGAATCTTCAAAAACATTTCATTTATCTCTGATATTATTTTTAATCCGCTCTCTTTTATCTCATTTGAAAATATATCTTTGATCTGCTTTAATATCAAAGTCTTGTTTTTTGAAGAGTTGAGATCAATGAAATTGACATCAGATAAAAAATCATACTTTTCATTTTTCATCATACACTGATGGATATCATCATAAATGTATAGAAGGTCAGTGTAATTATCAGATAGTAATAGATTCATTATTCTTCTCAAGAACACTTTGTTTTCAATGACGATAAGAATACTTTCTCCTTCATCAAAAGAGATTTTTTTATCAAAGTTTAAAACAGACAGTTTGTTCATATCACTATCACCTTATCATCGCTTGATTCAACTTCAGAACTCATCTCTCCCAAATATATATTCATCTTGCTAAATTGAGTTTCTGTGACCTGAATTGAAAACACGCATCCTTCTTTAGGTAGTATCTTTGTAATCTTCTTTGAAAGAAGATTTGCACTCTCTTGACTAGTGGACATTTTAACAAAGACACTCTCCTGTATACGATAAAAACCAAGGAGTTGAATATCTTTAACAAAGTGCCGATAATCTCTTAGATTCTTTGAAGTCAAAGTCGGCAGATCAAAAAATAAAATAGTTCTCATATATCTATAGCTCATATTTACTAAAAAAAGATAAATAAGATAAGTCTTCATTATCTAAAGCTTGAAGAACGCTTGACACATAGATGCTTATAGCGTTTTTCATCGTCTGCCTTGTATCATTTATCGTCAATACTGCATTTTGAAAAAGTGAAACCAGTTTGATTTTAAAATTGTCACAGTTGACCTGATGAATGTAATCATCGATTATCGGTCTGAAAGGTTCCATCATGTCACATGAAAGATTAAATTCATTGTTTTGATTGCAGTGATGAATTCCTAATCTAGTAAGATATCCTTTACAGACAATATATCTATTTATCTCTGATAAAAGAATAGAGTATCCATAATTTAAAAAAGTGTTCTCATCACAAGGATCATCCCTTGAAAAATCATTTGAAAACAATCTGTTAAAGTAATGTTTTGCACAGTGACCTTCACAGTTTGAAATATCACCATCCAAAACTTTATCGATGGATTGAAAAAGATAGTTCTCATCTCCTGGAGAATACTTTTTTAGTATTTCTCCTTGCCATCTGATCTTTTCTTTTATTATCTCTTTCCAGACTTTATCTTTTATCGAATTTGACCAATTCATCTGATTTTTTAAAGACTGAAAACAATTAAAAGAACCATAGAGAGGAAGCACCTGACTCTGCGGATTGTGTTTTTCATCGCAAAAGACAACATTGATTTTCTTCTTTATCAACTCAACAATCAAAGAGGCTGTTATGCTCACTGAAGTAGTTGAGATGATAATTGTTTCTAGTTCATCTAAACAGAAACGTTTAGTGTTTTCCGCTGTTCTACAATTAAGATAATTCAAGGAATAATCAAGTTTTGCTGGTGTTGTTATCTCTAAGGTTCTAAATGCCATTTAAATTTTTAGAAATTTTTCTTTCTTTATAAAGTAGGTCTTTTCTTTTCTAAACAATCCTGTAGGAGATTCTGAGATGGTCGTAAATGATTCAGAGACAGTAAAACCAGGTTGAAGATATGGTGTAGAGGGTGCATCTTTAAGATACTGCACACTCTCTTTACTTGATTCTTTATACAGAAGATTGATCAAACAGCAGATAGTCAATATTTGATCTTGCATTGAAAATGAGAAGAACTTACCATCTTCATTCACTTTCCTGATCCTCTCGATATATCTGACACCATTGAATCTAAAACTATTGATGGTTTTCATCAAATTTCCAAAGATTCTGATGTTTCTCCATTTAGAGAAAGTATATGTGTTTCCTTTTTTAGAAGTAACAAGTTTTATCTCTTCATTATTCACCTTATCTTCTGTGAGATATTTAAATTTCTTAACTGCAAAATAAACATATCTTGATGTTGAATACTCAGTTCTCTCCTGCATCTTTAAGAATTTATCTTTCTCATCTAAGCCATCCAAATCATCAAATGATACTTCTTCATCTAAGTAATTCTGATAAGCGTTTTTTAAATCATATTATATTTTATTATGTGGCCTCAACTGAAACACGTTATTACCATATTTTATCTTTATTCCTAAAGGAATATGAGCTAACAACTGAAGATTTGACACTTCCTTCAATTTATTCTCCTCATAAGAAATAAGTTCTTCACTTATCAACCTGTATCTTTCTTCTTTATCATCAATGTGTTCATATTTCTTATAAACAGATACATGAATAGGAACTAATCTGCAGATTCCTTTTTTCTTCTTTTCATCGTATGAATAAAGTAAAAACGAATGAATAGACTTGCCAGTATATCCACCATATTTACTTACATCATTATATGGACCTTCTTTTGTATGAACAGGTATCAAACTATCTTCTTTTACGTTTTTAGGACTGTTCAAAGTCTGGTCGTATAAGCTTTGTCCAACATTCATAAGTCCATAGACAACCAGAGGAGAATGCTTTGTTAAACATGTTTTAATGATATTAATTCTGATTGAATAAGGAATAGAATAAATAACATAATTCATCATATTAAGAGATCTTTTAGCTTTATCTTCTTCGCTATCATCTTTGTTGTTTTTGTTTTTTAATTCAGCTCTCTTCTCTTTGATATATCCTTTTATCCTATCATCAGAATTAAAACGCTCAAAGAGTGTTTTTCCACAGACTATGTTTAAATAAGCATCAAATGCGTGATGAGCATCATTCAAATTGATAGCAAATGGTTTAATCTCACTATGAAGTTTAGTATTGCCAAAAGATGTATGCTTGCTCTGAATTCTGAGTTTTTGAATTCCGTAAAAATGTCTGATCTCAGATGCGAATTGTGCTTTAACAAAATCGATCTCTGATTCAGGATACTTCAGTTTAAAGACTCTTTTTAAAACAGTATTTGTATATGAAACAACGTTGAGCTGTGCATTCATAAATGAACACAATTCGTCATCTGTCATCTCACTTCTTCTTGTCAGGGCATCATACTTCTTCTTGCTCATAAGTTTCTTATCAAATAGCATCTTCCAAAAGCTTTTATTCGATTCAATGATCTGTCCATTATTGATCAAAGTTAAAGGATAGATATCCTGCTTCACTTTCTGATTAATCTTACTGCTTACAAGAGCTTTATTATCTAGTGAATCATCTGGCATAGGAGTCAAACTCTTAGGAACGATGTGATCAACATCGTAACTATTGCCTTTGATCAGCTCATCAAAATCAATTCTTGTATTATGATCGTAGAGATCTCTTCCAAGC
>JALEUS010000049.1 GCA_022780765.1 Bacilli bacterium
CTCTATGGTGTCAGTTTTGCTTTAGCCACTATTCTTTACATCCTGTTTTCTGTTTTCTGGGATCAGATGGCTTTCACAAAAGGAGGCAATCCTAGCGGTTGGGCTGTCGGATGGATTCTCTACATAGTTGCCTTGATTATCCCGTCGATTGTAGATGCTATCTGGGTGAGAAGATTTTATAAAGTTAACTACATATTCATCGGTCTATCAGCTTTCCTCTACCTAGGAATGATGTATGGAGCATGGCATCCATGGTGGTGTCTTATTCTAGCAGCAATCGTCTTGCACATAGTCACTTCATCTGTTGAAAAAGTTATCTACGGAGATAGATTTAAAGATAAAGGTATAGAGATAGTTAAAGAAGACGATGATGATGACGATGATGATGATAAAGATGAACATATTAATATAAACATTGAAGCATACGACTGAACACTAAGGGCTATTATCAAATCGATAATAGCCTTTTTAAAAAATAAGAGATCAAATATAAATACGAATGTATAATATAGAAAAGGAGGAATAATCTATGTGCACTGCCTTAAATAAGACAAATGCTTCTTTCCATTACTTTGGAAGAAATCTTGATTTAAACTATCCTTTTTCAGAATCCATCATAGTATTAGGAAAGAAAAGAACAATCGAGTTTAAAACGCTCGGAAAAATGAAGGAGCATCACTGCATCTACGGAGTTGGGATCATCAAAGATGAATATCCATTTTTCTTTGACTGCGTCAATCAATACGGTCTTTCATTTGCAGGGTTAAACTTTCCAAACAACGCTTTTTTCTTCCCTGAAGAAAAAAATAAACTTAACCTTGCACCTTATGAACTTCCTCTATACTTCCTTGGAAAATATAAGAGCGTCAAAGAGATAAAAGAAGATTTGAAGCGACTTAACATAGCTGATATTCCTTATTCAAAAGATCTTCCTTTAGCTACCTTGCACTACATGATTGCTGATGAGAACGAATGTATTGTTTTAGAGCAGATGAAAGATGGTCTTCACATACACGATGATATATTCAACGTGCTCACCAACAATCCACCCTTTGATTATCATAAAATCAATCTTTCAAACTACATGCATATAACAAATAGAGAGATTCAAAACAACATCTTAAAATCAGCTGATCTAGAGATATATGGCAAGGGCATGGGAGCTATCTCATTACCTGGTGATTCTTCTCCTGCATCGAGATTTATAAAAGCTACCTTCCTTTTAAACAATATCGATTTTACTTCAGATAATGATTTTAATATTCAACAGATGTTTCACGTCTTAAACAATGTCTCATCTCTCAAAGGAGAGATCATCTTAAACGATGAGTCCAGAGAATACACAGTCTACAGCGATATCTACGATACCAAAAACAAGACTGTCTACATCAGATCTTATGAAGACTCCACCATCGAAAAACACTTTTTAACAAAGGAAGAAGAAAACTCAGCTGAACTTCTATCTTTCAAAGTGTCACATCAACCTAGCTACAAAAATATATAACTAAAAATAACTGATAATCAATAATTTATAAATGTTTTTTATCGTGCAGTTTTCATCTAAAAAATAACAATATTAAACAATTTGTGTATATTATTATCAGATGAACAACATGAATATAAAAGATAAAATAGCTGCCTATCATCCTTTTAACAGACAGGAAGAAGAAGATAAAAAACTTCTTTTAAGAGCGATAGATGAATTTGAAGATATCTTTTCAAGAGATAATCAGATGATGCACTTCACTTCCTCATGTTACATTCTAAATGAGAAGAAAGACAAGGTTCTCTTCTGCTATCACAACATCTTCAAGTCCTACTCCTGGTTAGGAGGACATGCAGATGGAAACAGAGATCTTCTTCAGGTTGCTATCAAAGAAGCAGAGGAAGAGAGCGGAATAAAAGTAAAACCTCTTTTAAAAGATATCTTCTCTATCGAATCTCTGACTGTAGATGGTCATATAAAAAATAACAGGTATGTTTCATCTCATCTTCACTTGAATGTAACATATCTTCTACAGGGAGATGAAAAAGAAAAACTCAGAGTCAAAGAAGATGAAAACTCATCTTTGCGATGGTTTTCTTTCTCTCAGACACTGAGTGAACCTGATGAGAGATGGATGATTGATAACATCTATAAAAAATTGTACGACAAATTGATCTGTCTAAAAAAAGAAAAGAAAATATGATCAGTATGAGGAGAGATCTTTCTCACTGATCACCTGATTTAAAACTTCAAAGGAGATCACCTTGAAAGAGAGAGTATCAACATCTAAGATAACCCCTCCTAAAAGTCCATCTCCTGAACTGTTAGCTTCTATCCTTCTGGGCATGAGATTGATCGTCTTTTTCATCGAGTCCTCTTTTCTTGCACCTAAAATAGAATCGTACTCTCCGTTCATACCGACATCGGTAATAAAGAATGTCCCTTTATTTAAGAGCTTAGCATCGTTTGTCTGAACATGCGTGTGAGTTCCAATAACAGCGGTGACCCTGGAGTCTAAGTACTCACCTAAAGCACGTTTTTCAGCTGTCGCTTCAGCATGAAAATCGACGATGTGAATACATTTTTCTTCATCTTTAAGAATATCGTCCATATCGTAGAAAGGACTGGTTTGATATCCGTTTAAAAAGACTCTTCCTAAAACATTTGAAACCCTTACTGGAACACTTTCTTGAACGTAGAACATCTTACTCCCTCTTAAAGGAGCTTCTTTATCAAAATTCAGCGGACGTATATAGTTATCCATAGAGTAAGAAAAACAATCTCTGTTTTCAAAGAAGTGATTGCCTGAGGTAAGACAATCCACTCCGGATGAGATGAGCTCCTGATAATGAGATAAAGATAATCCCTTACCGTGAGTAGCATTCTCTCCATTAGCTATGACAAAATCTATCTCCTTGCTCTTTTTATAATTCTTCAGATAATATTTGACAACTCTTCTTCCTATAGAGGAGACAATGTCTCCTAAAAAGAGTATTCTTATTCTATTTCTTTGCAAATTCAACAGCCCTCATCTCTCTGATAACTGAGATCTTTATCTGACCTGGAATGCTGACTTCATCCTCAATACGGCCTTTGATCAAAGAAGCGATAACCTTAGCATCTTCATCGCTTACTTTCTCAGGGACAACCATGACTCTGACATCTCTTCCAGATTGAAGAGCGTAAGAAGAGCTGACTCCATCGTAGCTGTTACATATCTCTTCGATAGCTTCAAGCCTCTTGATATAAGTTTCAAGAGTCTCGCTTCTAGCTCCCGGTCTAGCAGCTGATAAAGTGTCGGCAGCTGAGACGATATCAGAGATGAGGAACTTCTTTGGAACATCTCCGTGATGCGATTCAATAGCGTTGATAACCACTTCTGGTTCTCCAAACTTTTTAGCGAGATCTCTTCCTAACTGCACGTGGCTTCCTTCCATCTCACAGTCGATAGATTTTCCGATATCGTGGAGAAGACCTGCTCTCTTTGCTAAGATAGGATCTAATCCCAATTCACTTGCCATAACAGAAGACAAATACGCTACCTGTATGGAGTGATCGAGAACATTCTGTCCATAGCTTGTACGGTATTTCAATCTTCCGATGTAAACAAGAAGATTGGCAGATATTCTTGGCAATCCTAATTTGAAGATGGTCTGCTCACCTATTCTCTTGAGAGATTCATCAAAATCTGCAGCGATCTTGTAGTAGAGATCTTCAATCCTTCCAGGCTGGATTCTGCCATCCTTGATCAGAGCTTCTAAAGTAAGTTTTGCTTTCTCTCTTCTTATAGGATCAAAGCATGAGACAGTGATGGTCTCTGGAGTATCATCGATGATCAAAGAGACTCCGAAAAGCTGCTCCATCGATTTGATATTTCTTCCTTCTCTTCCGATGATCCTTCCCTTCATCTCGTCGTTAGGTAAGGCAATAGTGGAAGTAGAGTGCTCATTTGTCACATCCTGTGCATACTTATCTAAGGAGAGACAGAGAAGTGCTTTAGCTCTCTCTTCAACCTCAGCTTCAGCTTGCTCGTGCATCTGCTCTTTATACAATGCGATCTTTTTTACTTCCTTCTCTTCTATCTTCTTCATCAGTTCATCTTTAGCTTCATCTTCACTCATGTGAGCAGCTTTTTCAAGATAGCTGATGACATTGTTCATCTTCTCCTGAAGAGCATTTTTCTTTTCTTCAATCTCGAGATTCTTTTTTTCAAGCTCAGCTGTCTTCTGTTCAAAGAAAGCTCTCCTCTCCTCAAGAAGATTCTCTCTTGAGATGACGCTCTCTTCTCTCTTATCTAAAGAGTACTCCTTCTTCTCAAGCATCTCCTGTTTGACAGCAACCTTACCTTCCTGATCCTTTATCTCTTTTTTCTTCTCTTCGATTGAAGACAGGATGGATGTTTTGACTTCTTCAGCTTCTTCCTTCGCTTCTTTTTTTGCATTTAAAAGGATGTTTTCAGCTGAAGTGTTTGCTTTTTCAATAATAGCAGCTGCTTCTTTTTCATAATCTTCTTGATTCTTCTTTACTTTCTTGAAATAGAAAAAACCTAAAAGAAAACTTATTCCTCCTGTCACAACAAAAGTTCCAATAACAGATAAGAGGATGATTAAAACTAGATCCATGTTAACCTCCTTAAGACTATCGTCTCTGTATCTATGAATTCATACTAAAAATATTTGTCTAAAGTCGATTCATTAAAAGATTTTATAAAGCGGCTTTATTTATATAACAAAATGATCTCTAATATTAAATTGCACTATTTAAGTGCTTATTTAATTATACAACAAAATTGATAATGAACACATTTGTAATTATACAAATTGAGAGTGAGAATTGATCTTCGACTTAAAAGGATTAAGCAACTTACATCTATATCACTATAAGTTTTCTTGCTTATCTTCTTTATTTTCTTCTCCGATATCTTTTGTTTCTTTTTCTGAATTTAAAACGGATTCTTTTTTCTTTTTCATTTTCTCATCTAAGATGAAAATAGAAAGAGAGATCGATGTGCTGATCAATATGAGCACTCCTCCTAAGATATAATCATATAGCTTAATTGAATTGCTCTGATACAGAGGATAGATATCTCCGTTTATGAACATGGATATCAAAGAACCGATAACCAGACCTAATATGCCATAGAATGTTGTGACACGGAAAGAGAAGAGAAGTTTCTTCATCAGCTTTGATGCGATTATTAAACCGATCAGTCCACCTATAGCTATTATAAAAGCGTAGGAGATACCGACAGTTATTCTCTCAGTGTTATTAAAGATCGATTTCTCACCTATGTAGAGAGATAAAAGAGGTTGATAAAGTCCGAATACCATCAGAGTCATCGATCCTGAAATACCGGGGACAACGCAGGCAATAGCAGTGATGATGCCTGCAAAGAAGACAACAAAATACATCCAAACATTGTCTTTAACCATGTACTTTTCAAGGTTTAAGCCTCCTAAAGCAGAAGCTATTCCTATGCCGGCTGTCAGGCATAGGCAGAGAAGGAAGATAAAGATGTGAGTAAACAGTTCTCTTCTATCTCTGCTCCTTTTTAATTCCTTTAAAACGACAGGAACAGAGCCTAGGATAAAGCCAGCAAAGAGACCAACAAGTGAAAAGGGAGCAGCATCATATCCTTTTTTTATCCCAATAAAAGCGAGAATTGCACCTATTGCTCCACCCAGTAAAAAAGGAAGAAGAGTAAGAAAACTCTTCTTAAAATCCTTTCTCAAAGAGGTTATCGAGTCTATTATGGTGTCGTAACATTTTTCAGAAACAGCTATTGTTCCAGCGGATAGTCCAGGTATAGCAACAGAGACTCCGAGAGTCACACCTTTTAAAGAATCAAAAGCAAAACTTTTAGCTTTATTTTTCATAACTTCACTCCTTTATATTCTTCCTCAGCCATTTAGGATAGTAGTTTTTAATCCTGTTTTTTACAACCTTACCAAAAGATATATTCAGACCATGATAAGATAGCAATACTAAACCATCTTCATGTTTGAATCTGTTTTCTAACTCTTCACCATTTACAAATCTGATTGCTTCATCATAGTTTAACTTGATAGATTTATCATAGCTCAGATAGTGAGAAAGGCTATGATGATAGATGCACTTTGGATACTTCTCATCTGAAGTTATCGTCACTCCCATCTTCAAAACGTTATCAAGAGAAAAGAAAAGATCGTCAAAGAAAGGAAGAGCACACATCTGATTTTTATAATCAGCTTTGTAAAGCTCTAGTATCTTATCATATTCACACTTCTTATAAGAGAAGAATCTTTTCTCATCACCTGCTTTTCTCATCAGTGATATGTAGTGTCCCTCTCCTTTTTTATATCTGCTTGGAAGAAGATAGACAGAATCATCTTCCCCAAAGAAGAAGCCTTCCTCAGATATGAGTTTGACAGAACACATATCAGGATGCCTCTTTTTAAAAGCTGAAGAGATATCATCATCCTCCTCCTTTAAAAAGGAACAAGTCGAATAAGACAGATACCCTCCTTTTTTAAGAAGCTGATATCCTATCTCGATAAGATCGTTTTGAATCGGAAGAAGACGTCTTGTTTTTTCAATAGACCAATCTCTTTTTACATCCTCATCTTTTCTGAACATACCAGTTCCTGAACAAGGAGCATCCAAGATAACAACTGAAAAGACAGAAGAGAAGTTTTTAATAAAATAAGAAGGTGGAAGAGATGTGACTATCACATTTGCTAAACCCATTCTCTCCACGTTCTTCTTCAGTTCAAAAGCTCTTGAGTAGCTGATGTCATTTGCAATTATCACCGCATCTTTATTTCTCATAGCATAGGAGATAGTCTTTCCTCCCGGTGCAGCACACATATCTAAGACAAGCTCATTTTTTACTGCAGGAAGATTTTTTATAACGACATCGCTTGATGGATCCATTATGTAATAAGCACCGAGCTCATGAAAGATACTTCGCCCCGGACTATCGATATCCTCATCATAAAAAAACAGATAAGGATCGACCTCATCCTGTTTTAGAGATAGAAAGGGTAAGATGACACTTTTTGCTTTTAAAGAGAGGACAAAGCCTTTGTTGACTTTGCCCGTATTCATCTCTTTTTTTAATTCTTCTTTTTCTTCAACTGAGAGATAAGACAGATAGTCGTACATCTCTTTACTGGTATCACTGATCATCTGAAAGAAGATATATTTTATCTATCAACGTCCTATTTTGCTTTGTATGTGAAGGACCTAGAGAACACTCCCTGTAAAACACCTGAAACAGAGAGGGCAGAAGTTGCGACAGATTTCAAATTGAGATTTAATTTTATTTCCTGTAAGGTAGTTAAACCAACCTCATTAACAGATGCTTTTATAGATACATCGCTTCCTCCTGTCTCAAATACCAAGGTCATAGAGTTAGAGGTGATAGAAAGAACCGTCCCATCCACCTTTATTTCAACACCTTGCATACCGAGTTCAGGAGCTAACATATTAAAAACAGCAGAGATAGTCAAATCTGCTTCAATAGTCATTGAAGTACCATCGATGATAAACTTTGAAGAGACATCAGGAACCTCCTTAAAGAAATCGACAGTCACCAACTTATCATCTAAGCTAACCATAGGTTCTGTTTTTTCAGTCTTTTCAACCTTGTAGCCGAGAGCATCAAATATACCTTCGACTTTAGTGATATCCTCAACTGTCTTAGTGGTGTCGGGATCATATTTGCTTTTAGCATTCTCTAAAGTGTAAGTCTCCTTAACAAAAGATTCTGCTTCACTTTTTTTAACTTCTTTAATTTTTGTTCTATTACAACCGAATAGACAAAAAACGGATAAAGTGGTACACAAGATAGATTTTTTCATATTTGTATCTCCTTTGATAAATTATAACACAAATGAAAGATATTTCTTCTTCTCCAGAGGCTTAAATCACATCAGTTCGTGACATGTTCTAGCTATGACATCCTCCTGCTGTTCTCTTGTCAGATCGATAAATTTGACCGCGTAACCAGAGACTCTTATTGTGAAATTAGCATACTCTTCCTTCTCAGGATGCTCCATAGCATCTTTAAGTTTATCGATTGAGAAGACATTGACATTTAAATGATGTGCTCCCTGTTTAAAATAACCATCTAACACGGAGACAAGGTTCTCTATCCTGTCCTCTTTATTGTTTCCTAAAGCTGATGGATTGATAGTCTGAGTGTTAGATATACCATCTAAAGCCAGATGATAAGGCAGCTTTGCAACTGAGTTTAAAGAAGCTAAAAGTCCGTTTTTCTCAGCTCCGTAACTGGGATTTGCACCTGGTGCAAAAGGAGTGTAGGCTTTTCTCCCATCGGGTAAGGAGCCTGTCGCTTTACCGTACACAACATTGGAAGTGATGGTCAATATAGAAGTCGTAGGTCTGCTGTTTCTGTAAGTCTGCTGTTTAGCCACTTTCGACATGAAGGTCTTCAAAAGAGATACAGCTATCTCATCAGCTCTATCATCATCGTTTCCATAGCGT
>JALEUS010000059.1 GCA_022780765.1 Bacilli bacterium
AAGTTGTTCGCTCGAGGTGAAAAATGAATATAGGTATCGTGTCTTTAGGCTGTGCAAAGAATCAAGTTGATTTAGAAGAGATCCTTTTCTTTTTGAAGAAAAACGGTTTTGAAACAGTGAACGACCCTGAGCTAGCTGACGCGATACTGATCAACACATGCGGTTTTATCACATCTGCAAAACAGGAGTCAATCGATGCAATTTTAGAGATGTCTAAATACAATAAACCCCTTATTGTCTCTGGCTGTTTAGCAACGAGGTATTTAGACGAATTAAAAAAAGAGCTTCCTGAAGTATCACTGTTTCTTCCCCTTGAAGATTATCCGAGAATCAATGAGATCCTATCTGATTTCTTTTCAAAGAATTTTGATGGAGAAATCGATCCTAGAAAGAGAGTTCGCATCTCTTCCAAATACGAGGCGTACTTAAGAATCTCTGACGGATGCAACAATTTCTGCTCTTTCTGTGCTATTCCTCACATCAGAGGCAGATTTAAAAGTGTTCCTTTTAAAACACTTCAGGACGAACTAGACATTTTAGACCAAGAGAAGGTCAGATCTTTAACTGTTATCTCACAAGATACTTCTATGTACGGTAGAGACATCAATAGCTCTCTAGCTTCTCTTGTAAGGGAGATAAAAAAACATGATTCTTTCGACTTTGTCAAATTGATGTACCTCTATCCAGATGAGGTTACAGATGAGCTTATATCTGAATTCAAAGACGGTAAAATAACACCGTACTTTGATTTACCTGTTCAACATTTTTCAGATAGAATTCTACGAAAAATGGCACGAAGAGGAACACGAGAAGAAATAAAAAATCTCATCTACAAGTTCAGAAAGGAAATAAAAGATCCTATCTTGAGGACCACTGTGATGGTGGGTTTCCCATCTGAAACTGAAGAGGACATCGATATCCTTTTAAAAGATTTAGAAGAGATACAATTTGATCATCTGGGCTGTTTTATCTTCTCACCTGAAGAGAATACTCCTTCTTTTAAAATGAAGGATCAGATTCCTGAGAAGACGAAGATAGAAAGATATAAAAGAGTGATGAAACTTCAGAAAAAGATCTCATATAAAAAGAATAAAGATAGAATTAACAAGACATACAGATGTCTGATCACTTCTTACAATGAAGAGACTTACTCTTACTCTGGAATATCAAATATCTTTGCAGCTGACGATATCGATGGACACCTCGATATATACTCAAGTGAAAAACTTAATATCGGAGACTTGGTTGAAGTAAAAATTGTCAATGCTTTAGTCTACGATTTACAAGGAGAAGTGATCTCAATTATCAGGAGAAGTTAAATGCTTTTTGGTAAATATATAAACAAATACTATAAAAAATACTGGTATCTCCTTTTAGGAGTTATCCTGGTCGCTGTTTTTGTCGACGTCATTCAACTTTTTGTTCCTCAGATCATCGGTTCTATTGTCAAAGCCATGGGCGAAAAAGGTGATCCACAGGCTTTCATAACCAACACGATGAGTGAAAAGCTGAAGACATTGAACCTTCCTTTTTACGCTTCCTCTTTCACCTTTGCGATGATCTCAATCGCAGTCATTGCTTTCTTTTTGTTTTTGGGAAGATGCCTTTGGAGACTTTTTGCTGCACGTTTAGGAGGCAATATTGCAAGAGATATGAGAAGAGAGCTTTTTGCTCACATACAGACTCTCTCTTTAGATTTCTATCGTGATAAGAAGGTGGGTGGCCTTCTTTCATATTTCACCAACGATATAAACGATATACAGATGGTCTTTAGAGAGGGATTCATTTTCCTTATCGACTTAGTTTTCCTAGGAACTATGTGCTATATAAACATGTCTATTCTCTCTCCTCTTTTAGCTCTCTGCACAGGTCTACCTCTGATTATTTTCACTCTCTGCGGAGGATACGTTGGAAAAATTGAATCCGAGAAATACAAACTATCATCAGATGCATTTGAAAAAATGAGCGATTACACTGAGGAATCTCTGCAAGGATTTTCGGTTGTCAAAGCGTTCAGAAGAGAGAATAAACAGTGCGAAACTTTTTCAATTCTTGCTGGTGATGCTATGAGCAAGAACATCGTCTATCATACGTATTCTGCATGGATAGATGCTATGATCAATATAGTCATTTCTATCGTCTTTGTTCTTCTTGCAGCCTTAGGTTCCTTTGCTCTATTAAATCCTTCTTCTCCATTCAGAGGAAATATTCAATACGTCGGTGATCTTATCACCTTTTACGGATATAACGACTCTCTTATCTGGCCGATGATAGCTGGAGGACTGCTGATCAACGATATCTCGATTGGAAGAGGAGCATACAAGAGAATAGCTTCTATCTTCTCAATTGAAAGCAGCATCAAAGAGAAAGATAATCTCCCATCTCGCGATCATGTAAGTGGAGATATCGAATTCCGTAATCTCTCATTCTCATATAGAGATAAAAGTGTCATGGCTTTAGATGATATCTCATTCCATGTAAAACCAGGTATGGTGGTTGGAATAGTTGGAAAGACCGGAAGTGGTAAATCGACCATTCCTACTCTCCTTTTAAAGCTTGAGAATGTCAAAGACAAATCAATATTTATCGATGGGGCAGATATCAATGATTGGAAAAAAGAAGATTTAAGAAAGCATATCGCTCTTGTCAATCAGGAATCTTTCCTCTTTTCCGGAACGATTATAGATTCGGTCTCCTTTGCAAAAGAGGAGAAACCCGACACTGAAAAAGTGATTGAGTGCTGTAAGTTTGCCTCTATCGATGAAGATATTCAAGGATTTGAAAAAGGATATCTAACTGAGGTGGGTGAGAAAGGAACATCTCTTTCAGGTGGACAAAGACAGAGAATTTCTATCGCTAGAGCTATCTATTCTGATCCTGATGTCTTGATTTTGGATGACTCTCTTTCAGCTGTCGATGCTGAGACTGAAAAAAATATTTTGAAGTCCATCAGAGAACAGAAAGAGAAAAAACTCACTACATTTGTAATAACTCACAGGATATCTGCAATCAAAGATGCGGATTTGATCATCGTCTTAGATTCTGGAAAACTTATTGGAATAGGAAAGCATGAACAGCTAGAAAAGACATGCAACTTCTACAAGAAGCTGTGTATGCTTCAGGATTTAGAAAAGGAGGTAAACTGATATGAGTGAAATTCTCGATGAAGAGAACCTTCAGAATAAAAAATATACGATCAAAGATATCAAACTGATCAAATTCTTTGTAAAGTATTTGAAACCTTATCTCACAAAGTTTATCTTGGTCATCCTTCTTGATTTCTTTGTCGCTGCAATGTTTACAATAGAACCTCTGTTCTTCTCAATGATAATAGATAAGCTCACTGTCTACTTCAAAGTGGATGATCCTAACTACTTGAACATAGAGGTTTTAAGGTATTACCTTTATATTGTCATTCCTCTGGATTTCTTATGTCTCTTCGGAGGATCAATCGGTGCGTACTTCGTATCTTATCAGCTCAGGAAAATAGGACAGCACGTCGTCAGAGATTTCCGCAACGCTATCTTTGAGCACGTCTTATCTCTGTCTCAAAAAGAGATAAAATCACTGAAAATCGGTTCTTTTGTCACCAGGATATCAAACGATACACAGAACATCTCTAATTTTTTCTCAAATCTTCTGCCTCAGCTTTTTAGAGCTATCATCTCGCTTTTCATAATAATGATAACCACATTCATCAAAGTTCAGAACTACGGATTTATCTTCATCGCCTACATACCGATAGTAGCAGTGATAACCTTCTTCTTCAGAAAAAAATCTAAGGTCTACTACATGAATGAAAAAAACTCTATCTCATCGATGAACTCCTTTTTATCTGAGAACTTTCAAGGGGTTAAAATCACACAGTCTTATAACATGGAAAACAAGAGACAGAAAGAGTTTGATGTCAAAAATAGTACCATCTACAACAATTTCATCAAATCAACCAACCTCTTTGCTATCTTCTATCCATCAATGTTTCTCCTTCAGATGACATGTGTGATAGTGGTCATCGCTATAGGTGTGCCTGCTGTCTACTCAGGGATCTTTACAATCGGTACTTTCAATCTTCTTTACTCTTACACTGGACAGTTCTTCCAGCCTATTCAGACCATCACATCTCTTTTTGATTCTCTTTCCTCAATTCTCACCTCTGCTGAGAGAACTCACGCAGTCATGGCAAAAGAGAAAGAGATCGAGTACAGAGGGGAAGCTGATAAAGATCACTTCGATGGAAAGATTGAATTCAGACACGTCTTTTTTAAATATCCTAACTCAGAAACATATGTTTTAAACGATGTCTCATTTGTTATTTTCCCATTTAAGACAGTTGCTTTTGTAGGACCTACAGGCGCGGGAAAATCAACCATCATCTCTCTTATAACAAGGCAGTACGATATTCAAGATGGAGAGATACTGATAGATGACAGAAATATCAAAGAGTACTCTTTAGACTGCTTAAGACACAATATAGGAGTCATGTTACAGGATGTCTTCCTCTTCACTGGAACGATAAAAAGCAACATCTCTTTATCCAATAAAGAGATAAGTGATGAAGAGATAATTCAAGATTCAAAGAGGGTAGGAGCAGACTCCTTCATCAGCAAACTTCCAAATGGATACGATGAGATAGTTTCTGAAAAAGGAAATAATTTTTCTGCAGGACAGAGACAACTTATATCTTTTGCAAGGGCTCTAGCTTATCATCCTTCCTTAATACTCCTTGATGAAGCCACTGCAAACATAGACACTGAAACAGAGAAGCTGATTCAAAACTCTCTTGAAGAGATGAGGAGCATCGGTACCCTTGTAATAGTTGCTCATCGTCTTTCAACCATCAAGAACGCTGATCACATCTTCGTCATAAATCATGGAAAGATCATCGAAGAAGGAAACCACAGAGAACTTATGGAGATAAAGGGTAAATACTATAATCTCTACAGGCTTCAGAATATGCAAAGAGATATTTCATCTAAGGAGGGAAACCATGAGGCAAGTGAAAATATTTGATTCCTACAGAGGAAAAATAGAAGAGTTTAAACCTCTAAAAGATGGAGAAGTCAGCATCTATTACTGTGGACCGACTGTCTACAATCACATGCATCTAGGAAACTTCAGAACCGTCATAACCTTCGATCTTTTAACGAGGGTATTAAAAGAGATAGGTTACAATGTGAAAACAGTGTCAAATTACACCGATATTGATGACAAGATAATCAAAGCAGCATCAGAAGAGAAGATAAGTGAAAAAGATTTGTCTTCTCTCTACATCAAAGAGTATGAGATCCTTCTTGACAAACTCAATATCTTACCTCTGTATGCTCATCCTAAAGCAAGCGAATACATAGAGAAGATGACTCTGTTTATAAATGATCTTATCAAATCTGGATACGCGTACAAGAAAGGAAATGACATCTTCTTCAGAGTGAGTAAAGTTGAAGAATATGGCAAGCTTTCAAAACAGACTGTTGACGACCTTGTGAGCGGAAGCAGAATAGATGTCAATTTAAATAAGGAAAATCCTCTTGATTTTATATTGTGGAAACTTACAGACGATGAAGGTATCAAGTTTGATACGATAATAGGAAAAGGAAGACCAGGGTGGCACACTGAGTGTGTCTGCATGGTAAATGAGGTGTTCTCCTCTCCTATTATCGATATCCATGGTGGAGGTTTCGATTTGAAATTCCCTCATCATGAAAATGAGATAGCTCAATCTATTGCACACAACGGAACAAAACTTGCTAACTACTGGATGCACTGCGGATTTTTGATGACTAATGGAGAGAAGATGAGCAAATCGTTAAATAACTCCATGTACGCAAAAGATGTTCTTTCAAGGCATACCGGTAATGTGGTCAGAATGTTTTTCTACAGCACTTCTTACAGAAGTCCTATCAACTACGATGAAGATGTCTTATCTTCAATCGATGATAAGGATAAGAAGATCTACGCCAGTTTAAAGAAAGCTATCTACAGACTTGCTTTATCATCCTATAAAGAAAATGAAACAATTGATACAGCAGACTATGAAGAGTTCTTATCCTATCTTCTTGATGATTTAAAAGTCACAAAAAGTGTCACTGTCTTAGAGAAGAAACTCAAAGAGCTGAATTCTCTTTTAACTAGTGGCAAAAGCAGTTTAGATGATATCTGCAGAGTGAAAAACACCATCTTGAAGATGACTTCACTTCTCGGTTTATCTTATCCAGTTGAATCTTTAAAAGATGAAGATATAGCTGTCTACAACAGTTATATCAAAGCAAGGGATGAGAAAGACTATGTAAGAAGCGATTCTCTCAGAAAGATACTTCTTGAAAAAGGAATACTTTAAAATGGATCTCTTCTCACTTTTTAAAGAGAAAGTAGATGATAAGGAAGGTGATCTTTTAAAGATTTTTTCAAATCTGGTAGAGTTCTTCAATTCTCTTCCTTCTTACATAGATGATAAACTTCCTTCTCTGCTTTTAGAAGGTTATCAAAACAGAAACTTAAAAGACTACATTCTAGAGTTTTCTATAAACTACAGCAAAGACATCATGAATGATGAAAACTCCTGCTGTCAAGATCATCTATCATTGATCGTTCATTTCTCATCTTTCAGCGAAGAGAGAATCGGACTTTTAAAAGAGGTATCTACCTATCCTGTCTGTTACAAAAAGAGACAGGAAGAAGAGATGAATGATTTTATCAGATATGCAATGAAGATTTTAAAAGCAAACATGGATTCATTGCTCAGCTACGAGTTTATATCTTCGATATGATGTTGATGATTAAAAAACAAAAAATGATTGTATAGTAAAAAACACTCTCTAAAACAATATCTACTAGAGAATATTTATCAATAAGTTATGATCAGATTTCTTTTGAAAATGCATACTGATCAAAAAAATAGTTTAAATGTATCCTCCTGCTTAATAAAAACTAGATCAGAGAGCTAAATAAAAGAGCACTTTTTGATAAGAGTGCTCTTTTTAAAAAAATTTTTTTATAAATACTTGATTCTTATTTCAATATATGAGATAATTTATAGGCTTTAAGAAATGGATCCTTAGTGTAGAGGCCTATCACGTCTCCCTGTCACGGAGAAGATCACGGGTTCAAATCCCGTAGGATCCGCCATCTGCAGGCGTAGTTCAGTGGTAGAACACGACCTTGCCAAGGTCGTTATGCGGGTTCGATTCCCGTCGCTTGCTCCACTGAAACAGACTTGATGATTCAGGTCTTTTTTTTTATTCTTTATTTAGAAATTTAAAAAATATTTTTATTTCAACGAAGCTATAAAATCAGTTTCACTGTTTATCTTTTTTACAATATCTTCACCATCTGAAGAAAGTGTCATGACTTCAAACACATCGTCTTTAAAAGAGATAATCTCTGCATCTGAAAAAGATTTTATTTTTTCTTCAACTCTCTTTCTGCAGTGATCACACTTCATCTTCTTAACACTGATAAAATATCTCATTTCTCTTACCTCACAAATACCTGTACTCTTTAACATTATAATCTATTTCAAATAATCTATCTTTGATCTCTTCTTCCTTTCCTTTTTTCTCTACCTGTAAGGTGACTGTCTTTTCACTCAGTGATGAAGATAAAGATTTTACATATGGTAAAGATATGAGAACTTCTCTTATCTTCTCTTCGCATTTCTCACACATCATATCATCTATCTTAAGTATGAGAGTAAACAAAGAATCTTTTTCATACATTATTTTTTCAATATGCTTTTTATGATATACTCTGTTTTTATTTAAGCTGTAGAGATTTATCCTGAGGGCATTTAATACGACAGAGATAGATGAAAGAGACATGCATATTGCTCCATAATAAGGCTTTAGATCAGTCAGAAATTCATTTCTGGTAAAGAAGAACACTCCT
>JALEUS010000065.1 GCA_022780765.1 Bacilli bacterium
TGGTGCACTAGACAGGACTCGAACCTGCACGCTGTTCCCACGTGATCCTAAGTCTCGAGTAGAGGCTTTTCTTGGACTCTTTGTAGAGCCTTAGAATTGCCTGAAGTCTCGATACAATCGACATTTTCTCGTAATGGCGCAAGTCTAGAGCAGACTGTCTTAGACCGCGTTCCACTGCAATTTGCGGGCACTTTTTCGGGGATTTTCCCATGTCCGCAGTTTCGGAAGACGGCTTTTCGGGCGTTTCTACCAACGCAAGGTGCCACCGCTTTTGAGGTGTGGGGAGAGAGGCTATAGCCAGTTAGGAACGGCCTCCGCTCCTACTTATATTATAGTGTTTCATTTGGATTATTGCAATCTAATGAAACAATGTCAATGAATGTTCCTGCAATCCACCTCATACACAACGATTCGGTCGCCGATGTTTTCTATGGGTCGCCCATGTAGTTCCCTTAGGTAAAAACCGTTGACTTTCAGCTGGTATTCTTGTGGCAGATCCACATCAGCCAAACATAGATTCTTGCCGTTGGTTCTCAAATCACCGATTTGAATGTCTTGTCCCCCATTGAAGAGAAAGACTCTCAGTATCTGGCAAGTAGTTTGCCGAAGTTTCCTGTCATCAAACCGCGAGCCCTTCACCGTCCATTTGACATCGTGGCTGCGATAAAGGGAGACTGCGTTCTCGAGCGAGCCTGGTATGGTGTCCCGCATGTTCTTGTAAGCAACCCAGCTATTGAAGATACGGCTTTCGAATTTCTCTTTCTTGGTGAGCCTAGAATCGATGATTTTGTAAGTGACTTCCACGATTCTGAGACAATAGAAATGCATGATTGCAATGGCGAAATCATCCATCGCCTTCAGGACATCCCAGTATCGATTTCTGTTTTTAAGACATGCGCGTTGAAGAAGGAGCAGAGTCGAGAACATCATGTCGAGCGTGAATGTCTTCCTAACGCCATACTGCTCATAGATGTCGTAAAGGCAGAATCCGTGATACCATGCGTTTCTTAGCTCAATCAGCTTCTCTTCGTCATTTACGGAATCGAAGAGGTAAGAAGCCTTATCCGTTACTTCGCGGAAGCTAACGTAATCTGACTTGGCATAATGAAGATTCAAGGTGTCTTTCTCGAAGCCGAAGAAAACCTTCGAAAGCGTTGTCTGCAGCGTCAGGTTCATATAATTGATGGCGTTTTTCCCGATTCCCTCGGGGTAGGAATAAGTCGGCTTGCCCCTTCTGCATTTCTCCTGAAAGGTCTTCTCCACCTTGATTTGAAAATCGTTCAGTTCTTTGCCTGAGCCGACGTGAAGCCGAAGGATTTTCGAGGTGAAGAAATTCACGGCGAACGGCCAAACCGAAATCATGTTTGAGAGAAGGGCCACGACATGGAAAGCCCCATAGAGGGTCAGTTCGTCGCCTTTGGTAATGGGAAAGAACGGCCTGACAACCGAGGAGAGGGAAAGAGCCATCGCATCATTCACGTATATCGGATCGTTGGCATATAGATGGGCGTTGTCATTCCGAATCAGAAGGAAAATCTGCATCAAATGGTTGAATTGGCTCAGATTGAGCGAAGAGAGACTTGGGTAATAGTGGAGCACCAAAGATAACTGATCTTCGTTCAACTCTGTCCGGATATCAATATCAAGAGTCATCCTAAAGAATCTATCTATCTCGGCGCACTTTCCTATGAAGGCCGTCTTGCAGGCGATAACGGGTTCCGTGATCATCGAATATGACCTTCGGAACGTCTCTTCCGGGAACAGCAAATCATTTCGCATCAATGGTATTATCCTCACAGCAATTCATTCGAAGGCATAAGGAACATCTCTCAACTCCAGCCTTTTGGAAGTTACCTTCCGGCAGATATCGCTTTCGGAATTGGAGACGAGAAGAAAGGTTCTATTTCCGCCGTCATCGGCATTCAGCGCATAGACGGCCTCGCCGACCGTCCCGCTTCCAGCGAAGAAATCAGCGACGATGGAATCCTTTTTCGTCGTCGCCCTAGCCAACTCTTCCATGAGCTTGACCGGCTTCGGCGTGGAGAAATATGCCCTATCGCCGAATATATCTTTCATCTCATCCTTGGCGGAGGAGGTCGTGCCGAAGCAATCGAATGTCTCCGGAAAATCAGCCCATCTCTCCTTGAGAGAGGCTTCTTCTATATAAGGCTGCTTTATCTTGCCGAACACCGCTTCATCTGAATTTCGGCAGATGATGATGTATTCGTAAGTCGTTTGCTTCTTATTGGGGTTGAGCACAACCCTGTTTGCGTCGAAATAGGGATGGATCTTCTTCCAGCAATGGACGGTCACAAGCTCCCTCCCGAAGATTGAAACGCAGAGCTTTTCCAACTCGTCTTTCTCCCCCTCATCGATGTTGATGATAAGGAATCCCCGCTCGCTGAGGAGATTCTTGGCCAGAAGAAGCCTTTCTCTCATGAAGGAAGCCCATCCTCCATTGAAACCAGCGTCCTTGTATCCGATATAAGGAATGTCCGAGTTATAGGGAGGGTCGATCAGGATGGAATCGACTTTGCCCTTATAGGCATCCTGCCATCCTTTTAATGAATAGAGATTCTCCGACTCAATGAGCCAGTTGCTCCGACGTTTCCTAGTAACTATCTTGGCTGGGGTGTTCTCCGCAATGTTCTTGTCTAGGTAGGTATCTTTATAGACCGAGATCTCTTTCAGCGAGGAGCAATGGGCGAAGGCCCACTCCCCAACATAGGTAACCCAATCGGGGATGAAGGCTCTTTTTAAAGAAGCGCAGTTTGTGAAGCAGCTTTTTCCGATGCTAGAGACGTTTTTGAGATCGATGGAGGTCATCTTATCGCATCCTGAGAATGCGCCTCTCTCCAAGGCATTCACCGATTCGGGCATCATGAAATCCCATGCCGCTTTGTTTCTCGGGCAGCAGATGATCTTAGTCTTATCTTTGTTGAATAGGATTCCTTTTTCCACTACAAAATTAGGGCTTTTCGATTCGAACTCGACGTCCCCGCATTGGACGAAGGGGTTGTAGCCGACGTCCTCCAGGCTTTTTGGGAAGACGATCTTCCTGATCCCCTTGCAGGAGAAGAAGGAATTCCGACAGATCCTTTTCGTCCCTTCCTTGATTTTCAGCTCATCTGCTTCTGCTGAACATAGGCACCCCACTACCTCGTTCTTGCTGGAATATACGACAGGGCCATCCACCTCGTAGGCGGGACTGTGGTTATCAAGATGGAGGGAGATACACCCTGAGAAAGGGAAGTTCTTGATGTGGATCAAGGATGAAGGGATATGGATGAGGGTCAGTTTCTCGCAGCGGTAGAACGCGTGCTTCCCTATCAGCTTTACCCCGTCGGGGATGGCATATTCCCCTTCTTTTCTGGGGTCGCAGTAAATAACGCTGTCCTTTTTTGAGATGAGCACCCCGTCTTTGTAATTGAAATAAGGCGACTCGCATTTCAAGATGAGATTTGGGCAGCCCGCGAAGGGGTTATCCCCCATGACTCTGACGTTTCTCCCGATTGTAAACCGTTTAAGATTGTGGCAGTTGTAGAAAAGGTCGCCCCCGATCTCCTCCAGGCTATCGGGGCAGATCACCTCCTCTATCTCCTGATTGTCCCAGAAGATGCCGGAGCAGATTTTTCTAACACCGCCGGGCAGAACGGCGACTTTCTCTTTTCCAAAATAGGATACCGCCTCATCGCCCTGAATCTCAAAGCCGTTCGCCTTCCTAGGTGCTGGAAGAACTGACAACCGGACTTCCCCTGCCCGGCTTTCGAAGAAGCCTCGGTCATAGGTATCGCCATCGCCGTTGAGGATAATCTCCTTCCTGTCGATGAGGCCGCTATATAGCCTTGAGGAATAGAGGATTGAGAGATACGTGCCTTTCTTTTTGGGTATAGGAAGGCTATCTTTCTCCATCTTCTGGCCCCACTCCACGCAGCGGATATAGGCGTTCTGGCAGTAGACATCGAATTCGTTCTCGACGTCGATGGTGATGGAAGAAGGCTTATATCCAAGCTCCAGAAGCCTGTCAACGCACTCGAGGACGACGAAGGACTTATGGCTATTCAGAAAAAGGGAATCGCCCCCAACAACGGAGACGCCCGAAAAATAGGTGGCCTTCCCCTCTAATGCATAGATTCTGCAGATGGTGTCAGCGTAATCTTTCACGAAGACATCGGGCTCCTCTTCGATGAACCCCAAAGCCCAATAGAGGGCGAGGTATTTCATGTCGCGGGTGATGCGGCTATCGATGATATTCTTCATCCTTCACTCACTCTCCTTTGGGTAGCGGACGAATTCCGCCACTTCGCCCTTCTTTTTCATGATTTCCGCATACCTCTCCAAAATCACTTCGGCGATGGCCTCGGGGCTCAGACCATCGGTCTCAATCCACAGGGTCTCGAAGCTTTTTTCTTTGCAGAATCTCTCCATTTTTGAGTAAATCAAAGGGGATTTCTGTACTTTCCTGAGGTCATTATCATGGGCGTCTCTCCCCTGAAGCCTTTTTTGGATGGTTTTCGGCTTTGCGTGGAGGATGATGGTCAACGTCGGCTTGTCGAGCTTCTCGATCAGGAAGTCGTAGACGTCCATGTTGTAGTAGGTGCCCGACCAGGCGTAGTTGGAGCATAGATGCCGGTCAGTGACGATGTTCTCATCCCTGTGCTTCCCGTACATGTATACGGAGCCCAAGCCATAGAAAAGCGAGGTGAAATCCCGGTCGGGGCTCGCGTTCACCTTGTCGCGGATCCGGATGTATTCCTCGAAGGAGTCACCTTCATCGAATAGCTCATGGAGCGGCTTCTCGATGAAGAGATAGCCGAGCTTATCCGCAACAAGCCTCGCCGTGGTCGTCTTCCCGACACCGTCGAATCCCTCAATTGATAAATGGTTCATTTCTGTTTTTCTCCTTGAGCTCGATCATCTGATCCAGAGTCACCGGCCTGAATCCGGTGACGTCAACTCCGCAGTTATAGGCCGATTTGTCGGCATAATACTCTTTGATCTGTCTATACGCCCTGCCGTTTAGGGTCTCCATCTTGTTGTGGATGTGCCCGTAGACGAGCATCCCGTTCCGGTTGAACTCCATCCAGTCCATGATGGGATAATGGCAAAGGCACACCTTCCTCTTATTGTCATCTATGAGCGTGATAAAATTGATGGTTTCGAACAATCCGGAATTTCTGTACTCTTCCAAATGGCCATAGTCATGGTTCCCGATGATGAGGTTCTTCCTTCCTTTCATGGTCTTCAAAACCGAAACCGAATCGAATGCCTCATCCCCGGTGAGATCCCCCAATAGCCATACCGTGTCTTCTTCTTTGACGATGGCGTTCCAATTTGAGGCGATGGCATCCTTCATTTCGTTGAGGTCTTTGAATGGCCTCGAGCATTTCTTGAAGACCTTGCTGTCCCCCAAATGCAGGTCAGAGATGTAATAGATCATCTAGTTCCCCCTCCTGTTCTTCACTTCCGCCTTCTTCCCGTCAGTGAATCCGTCTAGAATCTCAAGATACCCAGATACCCTCCGAATCCTCGTGATGTCCTTCGAATGGCAAGTCGGGCACTCATCGAAGACGCCCGTTGTCCCGCAATGGTTGCAGATGTCCTTCGGGAAGTTGATTCCTAGGTAATGGACGCCAGAGTTCGTGGCTATCTCGACCAGCTCATCCAGTCCTTCATCATTGTCGAGAGGGGCTTCGTTCAGCTCGATATAGGAGATGGATCCACCGTTGCAGAAGACATGGAACAGTCCTTCAGTCTGGAGCTTTTTATAGGCAGGGAGCCCCGAATCGACGTCCACGTGGAAGGAATTCGTGTAATAGCCCTTGGAGAAGATGTCGCACTGAGGTTCGAAGAGCTTGGAGTCGATCTTGGTGAAACGGCCGCTGATGAGCTCCCCGCTGGTGGCCAGAAGCGAGAAATTGAGTTTGTATTCCCTTCTCAGGAAATCGCAGTATTCCCTCATGTACTTCACGAATCCGAGGGCGTACATGTAGGTCTCCTGGTCGCTCCAGTATTTCCTCCCGGAAAGCACCTCCATGGCCTCGCTCAATCCGATGAAGCCGATGGACAAAGTCCCATGCTTGAAGACGTCGGCGAGGGAATCGGCCTTGCTGAAATCCTCACACCACATCTTGTAGTGGACGTTCTCCGGGAAGTCATCCGCTTTGTGGGCGCAGACTTTCTTGTAGCGGTCCAGAAGGATATCCTTCGTGACTGAGGCGATGTCGGCCCACCTTTTTCTGAAGGTTTCCATCTTCTCCTCGAGGGAGGATGAGCGGTATTCCTTGTCGATTTCCAGCGCGATTCTAGAGAGATTTATGGAAATATTGTCGATGTTTCCTCTTCCGATTGCGCCATTTTTGCCATATAGGTCATCCACCACCCTCGTCCGGCAGCCCATGATGGAAAGAAGTCTCGGGTCGGTGTTTCTATCCTCCTCGCAGTCGCAGAGGAGATAGGTCGGAATCATCTTCTTGGCGGTGACCTTCAAAGAGAGGACGAGGAGATCGTAGTTCCTGTCCCCCGGATATCTATTCACCCCTTTGTAGACTTTGAAGACGATGTTCGGTTTGTAGACGAGATCTCCCGCATCGCGGAAATTCTCGATCGTCGCTCTTGCGATGTATCTAGCGAGATCCGTGTCGGCTAAGCCAAGATTGAGGGTCACGTAATAGCTGGTGAGCCCCATCCTGGTGTGGTTGTTGTTGCACCAGAGGATGAATTCTCTGATGGTCCAAGAAAGGATCTCGAGAGACGCCTCATCCTTGGAATCGAATCCCAACTTGGTGAGAATATCCGCTAAGTCGCAGTCCCAGTTGGCGAACGCCATGCCGCCACTTTGCTCGTTGCCATAGTCCTCCACCATCGCCTCGAAGTATTGGATAATGGAGATTGGAAGTTGCCTGGATTTCTTCCCCTTGAAATGCTCATAGTCGAAATGGGAGAGGTCGAAGGTGATGCAGTTGTATGTCTGCCCGTAGGCGTCGAGGTCATGGATGTGGATATAGCCTTCCTCATGGAGCTTTGACCATCCTTTTGGGAGGGATTTGAGGACCTCTCCTTTGAAAAGCCTTTCTCCCAGCGTGTAGTTATCGCCAACGTAGCTCGTGCGGTTCGCGGCGTTCTCGTTATTTGTCTGTTTCATTTTCTTTCACCTCAGTTTCTCGAAGACCTGGTTCGTGGATCCGACGTAAGGCGTCGTCGTGGTCTTCTTCTCGTTGATGAAGGGGCCGTATTTCAAATAATTGATGTTTTCTAGGATTTCCTGCGGAACTTCTTCTTTCTGATGCCCCGTGTACAAAGCAATGTCGAAGCCTTTTTCCTTCAGCTTTTTGATGAGAATTATCAGGGCTTCTTTCTGATACAGAGGCTCCCCTCCGGTCAGAGTCACTTTCTTATTGATGGATTTCCGCTCGAGTTCCTCGATTAGGGAGTCGATGTCCATCTTTTTGCCGTTCCTGATATCCCAGGTCCAGGGATTCTGGCAGAACGGGCAATGGAGGTCGCAGCCCTGGAGGAAGACCAAGGTCCTGATGCCCGGCCCATCGACGAGGCTTCGGTTGTACACGACGGTATTGATGAAAACCTTGTTCATGCCATCACCTCCTCTATCTCTGATATGTCGTAGTCATCAAGAACGGGAGCGAATCTTTCGCGGTACTTCCACTCCCTGTATTTCGGCAAAAGAGAACTCTTGTTGTATTTATTATAAACCATAGGCCCCTGCTCGTCTTTCTTGACCTGATTCTCTATTTCCGGATGCTCCCTCTGCTCTTGGATGTTCTTGCAATAGAGATAGGGGTTTCCCTCGTTCTCTTCATTGAGTTCTTGATATTCTTCCTCCGATATTTCCTTGCAGGACAGCACGGCGTCTTTGCGGTCATGCTTCACCCTGGGGAAATATCGGGCCATCAGCGCGGCCTCTTTGCCGTTTCTTGCTCTCACGGCGAACGGGATTGGGATGTAGTGCTTCCTCCCTACGTGCCCACATTTGCAGATGACTTTGTAGAACCTGATTTTCTTGTTTTTCATTCGGTGTCCCTCCTTAGGATACCTTTATTATCGATTTTGCGGGCTTTTGAAAATAGGCCCGCATCGTTCCTAATAAAAACGGCCTCCTCTCATTCGAGAAAGAGGTCGCGGACGTCGCATTCGAAGATATTCGCGATTTGGACTAGAAGGCGATAGTCGGTGACTCCGTTCTTCAGCCATTTGCGGATGGTCCTTTCCTCATAGCCCATCTTCTCAGCGAAGTCGGATTGAGTGAGGCCCTTCTCCTTGATGCGAGTCCTGATCCGCTCCCCGTTGTTCGGGACAGCTGACTGCGTCATGGCAAGGTCCTCCTTTGCTAAGCTTTCGCAAGGCTCCGAAGGAAGTCATTGACGCATCTATATTATATCGCTGGAACGTGACGTTTGCCAAAAAGTCAATGAAAGATGCAGCCTTCCCTTATTTCGTCAGCTTGTCGATGATTTTGTTGGAAATCGTGTTGACGGCATCGACGACGGACTTGGCGTCCGAGAGAGCCTCAGCGCCCTCTTCGACGTAATGAGGCGTGTCGCTCACCGCTTTTTTCGCCTTGGCGATGTATTCTTTGAATTTGTCTTCTCCGCAAATGGTGTCCCCCACCGCCATGGATAAGGCTCTGTTCTCTTTCACCGCCTCCTCCAGGCTCAGCAGCATGTCGAACGCTTTGTTGAGCTTGGCCTCCAAGGAATTGATCTTGATGTCCTTCAAGGCGTTGATTTCCTGGAACAGGGCCGAATTCTCCTCCTCAAGCTCATGGTATTGGACTTGGCCCCTTTGAATCACCTCCTGGAAATTCCTGACCTGGTCGGCAGTGAGCTGGTTCTTCTCCAAAAGGGCTTTAACTTCATCTTTCAAGCCTTCCGCCTCTTCTTTCAGCCGCTTGTTTTCTTTCTCCGTCAGGTCGAAAATCCCGGCAAAAAAGGTTTCGTCGTACTCATTTTCCGCCTTAATCCCCATGTAATCCGCATAGGGCTTCGAGGTTTTCCAATAGACCTTCATGTAATTCGTCACGATGTCGACAGAAACGTTCTTCTCCCGATGGTGCTTGTGTTTGTTCACCTTCTGCGTGTAATCCGAAAGTTTGCCGTAGGTGGCCTCGTCCAGGCGAAGCATCCCCATCATCACCACTTTCATCTCGTCCTTCCGGATGAGCTTCCCGCAGGTCGTCCCCTCTTCATAAGGCACGTTGAAATCGTCGGCGATCTGCTTCAAGGTCTCCTCCAGCAGATCCAAATAGGAGTCATAGAAAGAATTCGAAGCTCCTTTGATGTTTCGGATAACGGTCTGGTAACGGTTCGCTATCGGCTCTCCCAAAAGTGATATGTACTCAAGCATGTTTCTCCCCCATTCTTTGCATGAACGCAATGGTCTCATTCATGTATTCATTGGCTTTCGCCCGATCCAGATTAGGCAGGTTTTCGAAATAATAGGCTTCCTTCCTGCAGAAATCGTTTCGCGGGACCGCGTATCCGTTTTCGCTCAGCAAATCACTCAGCTTACGATAGTCCTTGCGCGGTTTCCCTAGGCAAAGATATGTCCCTAAAGATCTGAGGACGCGGGAGCTTTCCCCAAAGCCAAGGAGGCTGTCAATTCTGTCCATGTTAAGAACGTTGAAGTAAATGACATCCTCTTTTTCCAAGTCGACGATGTCATAGATGTATTCGTCATTGGGGTCCTTTTCGCCCCTCATCGCCTTCTCCAAGTCGACGTATCGGCTTCGGTTTTTCTTCACGATGCCTTTGTTTTGGAACCCCGAAGGCCAGATGTCAGGCTTGCTCATACCTAGCATTCTATCCTCAGCTTCGTCAAAAAGGCGATAAAACGGGTCGACCAGCACGAGGGTCCTGCTCGGCGTCAGCGGAGTGAAATAGAAGTTGGCGCCGACGTTATCCTCGTTGAGGATCAGCTTCAGGATATTGGCCTTTTCTTCATCGCTTTTGGTTTTCTTCAGCAAAGAAAGGTAATAGCCTGTCTTAATCAGCTCCTGGCCATAATCCCCATAAAATCTGGACGGATCGTGCTCGCAGACCATCCCGATGTCGGATATGACGAAGTCTTCTCCGCACTTCTTGGAATCCCAAATGGAGAAATAGCAGCTGTTGAATACCCTGGTCCATTTTTGGGCGACGAAGGTGGCGTTTTCCTTGTCGGCCCATTTGTATTCATCATCGCTCTCCAAGATGGAAAGCAGCGTCTGCTTGAGGTATTCCTCATCTGACAGTTCTTCTTCAACCGGGTGAATTTTGAACATCCTGTCGAGATAATAATGTTTGCCGAGTTTATGAAAGACAGACCTCTGATGATTGATGTAATTGACGGCAACTGGAGTTCTGAGCATCTCAAGGGAAAAGAATCTTTTCAGAAGCATGAGCTCTCTTCTCGTCAAAGTGACGGTGCCCTCAGCGTTGATGATTTTGTTAAAGAGGATGTTGGCCACCCTGCTTTCTGCGTTTTGGTTGAAAAGCTTCTCCAAACTCTCCTCGTAAAGCTTCGTCGAGCAAAAGATTTTATCGGGCTTTTTTCGCTCTAGAATCCCTTCTTTGAGATCAAAGATGTTGATCCTTTCGCCGAATCTATTGACGATGAACCGAGGGACATAGTGGTTGTTCTCATACGCCATTTTTGTTTTCCCCTCCCATGTCCTGGACTCTTCTGTAGAACGTGTTTCTCTTCAGCCCAAGCCTCTTCATAGCCTCCGTGGCTGTAATCTCGCGGCTATGCCAAAGCTTCATTACCTCATTCCACTTGTCTTTATCGACTTCGATGGGCTTACGTCCTTTATATCCGCCTTGAGCCTTCTTGATCTCAATCCCCTCTCTTTGCCTTTCCCTGATGTAATCTCTCTCCATCTCGAAGATAGCGCCGAAAAGAGTCAAAACAAGCCTCCCGTTCTGGGTCGAGGTGTCGAAGGCCTCCTTGATGGATTTCAAAGCGACGTTCTTGGCCTTGAGGTCATCCACAATGGTAAGAAGGTCTCTAGTGTTCCGTGCTAGTCTAGAAATTGACTCCACCACGACTGTATCTCCTTCCCTGACGAACTCGAGCATCGCCTTGAGCTGGGTTCTGTCTCTATTCTTGCCGCTGCAGACGTCTATGAAGACTTTCTCTACTCCAAGGGTTTTCATCAATTCCTCTTGCCTGATTGTGTTCTGGGTATCGGAGGATACCCTGACATATCCGATATCCATATCGCGTCTCCGTTTCAATAGAGTCCTTCTTTTCAAAGAGCTGTTTCATAATATGATTTTACCAATCGTGTGACACGAAATCAACGTGTACCACTGGGGTACACCATAAAGAGATTCGGACTTTTGTAAAACATTTGGAAAACTCAAGCATATTTTTGAATATACAAATTAACCGAAGCGAATGCGTAAGTGTATTCTCGATTTTAATATTGCGTTGTTCGAAGTAGAAGAAAAACGAGATTCATTCGGATAAAAGCGCATTTTTATCTCGCCCAAACAAACTTAAGAATTTGTAAAAAATATCGTCAGCAACGAAAAATGTTGACATTAGCCGGGGTCCTTGCTGGAGGCACCACAGTGGTAAAGGATCTCGTCCTAGTTTCCGTAGTCGATGAATACATACCTATCGTGGCATCTTCCGTCAAACCGCTTGAACGAGATATCGATGTCGGGGTATTCGGCCTTGAAATCATTCAGCAGCCTTTGCGTCAATGTGTCCCTGTTCCTTAGGTTGTCGCTTATGACCGTTATCTCAGCACCATTCTTCGCGGAGCGGAGCAGCTCCAAGATCTTCAGGAAGAGATAGGAATCGACGACGATGATGGAATATTCTGCCGTTTTGTATATCTTCTGGTAAGCCTCGTCGGCTTCCACCCTCTCGCCGTCGAGGATGAGGAAATGCTCCATTGGAGGATAGTACGTGAAGCTGTCCACCACTTTCCGGAGGTCCTCCTTGGTTGCCATCTTATCCTCTATTGTCGAGAACCTGCCACCGAGCGAGCGGATGCCCTCGCTGTTTTAATGTGTCTCGTTCACCAACTGAAGGATCTCCTTCGAGCCGATGAGTTCGTGGTTCTCGGCGATGTAGTTCTTCTTCGACTTGATGACGCGAATGAGTGCAACGGATTGCTTAGTCGCGAGATCGCCTTTGAGGACAGTCATCAGCATGTAGATCCCCTGCTCAGTATAGGCAAAAGGCAGATATCTAGTCCCACCCCAACTTGTGGTGCCATTTTGTCACCTCAAGGTCGAAAACTCCTCGGCAGTCAAACGAAACATGAAATCCTCAAGGAATTTTTCTTTGCACCTTTGCACCTGCCTATTCAGGTATTTCGTTTCATAGCCGTAAATCCTGGTGAGGTCAAAGTCGAGCATGACTTTCTGTCCTCTGATGACGTAGATCTCGCCTCTGATGATGTCCTCGTTGATGACCGCAGGCGCCATCGGCTCATTTGCCTTCTTTTCCGTTCCGTCATCCATGCCTCAGCCCTCCTTGCTTTTCTTCACCCTTCGGTAGAAGGTGTTCCGCTTCAGGCCGAGCCTCCTCATGGCCTCCACCGCTGTGATGTCCCCGGATCCCCAGAGTTTCATGATCACGTCCCATTTCCCTGGATCCACCTTGATCGGATTCTTCGTGCGGTTGCAGAAGACGTAGAGTGCATCGGCGAAGAGATCCTCGCCCAGCGCCACCAGTTTCGATGACAGCGAGTTGATTCCCCAGCGGAAGTCCCTTATCCCTGTGTACCAACCTGATCTCCGGCTTCGTCTCTCTTCTATACATTGGCAATCGCTTCCATTATCCTTTCCAGCTTCATCAGGTCCGTGCAGCTTATCATCAGGGTGATCTCGACGTCCCCGGATTCCCTTCCGCCGTCATTTCCCTGTTTGGCGTCTATGTACATTTCTCCGTTTGCGTTCTCTTTTTCTCCTTCCGGCCTGAGGTGGATAACCTCCGTCTGCTCTTCCGACCCCTTCTGCATCCTGAAGGAGGCGGGATATCTATGTTTCCAATGCAAGAATGTGTTGTAGCTTATCCCTCTAAAACGGCAGACGGAGAGAAAGCTCACCAAGTGTCCTCAGCCTCCTTCTGTATTTCCTTGTAGAACTCATCCTTATCTCTGTGTAAAGTGGCGTAAAAACCAATCTCCCGGTTCGGTTCCTTACATCGGGAGGACTATCGCACATGCCAGAAGCCTAAAAAATCCGCGACCTATATTTGACGCTTACCGTGCATCCGCAGGAATAGTGATGCTTTGCGATTTCGTCGCCGAAGCAGATCACCTTTTTCTCTCGCAGTCGCAAAGGCAGAGGTAATACACGTTTTTCCTTCCCTTGTGGCCATCACCGCATCTGCAAGGATATTTTCCCTTCACCATGAGCATACCAGTTCGATAAGGTTTGAAATTCGGATTCATATTTTACCTTAGCAGAGAAGAAAAATGGTCTCCACACTTCCTTTCTGGGAAGGAGAGACCGCCTGTTTCCCTCTGGTGCACTAGACAGGACTCGAACCTGCACGGTTTCCCAGCGGATTCTAAGTCCGCCGCGTATACCTATTCCGCCACTAGTGCGTGTGTGCTACTTTCTGCGGACGGATTCGTCCGCATGTCTTCTTCTACCGTCTGACCATCTTTTGGCAAGAAGAGGAACGGCTTTTCCTAATTTTACTACCCTGCGGACAACTTTTCATAGGAATTCCGGGATTTTCTCCGGTCGGAGGTTTTGTCCGCATCTTCTTTTGTGCGCACCTTACCTCATTCTTCCCGCAGCCATGGCGTTTTCGGTTTACCATATTCTTGGAGTTTTCAAGTTCCTAAGTCCATAGCGTCTACCTGTTCCGCCAACCGGACAAAACATATTAATTATATATGATTTACTCTTCTCTTTCAGTCTTTTTCTTTTTAGCTTTATCTTTTTTTTCCTGCACGTACTTCTCATACTGCTCTTTATTCTTCTCCATCTTCCTCATGTAATTAGAAGATAAAGCAGCGAGTGTTATCATAATAGCTTCAAAAAACACCAGAACAGAACCGGCGACAACTAAAGGAACAGCAAAAGGTAAGGGAGTTGAATTATCTGTCGGTGTCAGATAGATAAGACCGGAAACTAAAAGAGACAGAGCAGTGATAGCTAGAATGGTCATACCGATAAGAAAATAGATGCTAGTTTTTTTTGAAAACTTAGAGATAGACTCCATAATTTTGTAAATCATAATACAAGTGGTGCTCTCGAAGGGATTTGAACCCTTGACCTATCGCTTAGGAGGCGATCGCTCTATCCAGCTGAGCTACGAAAGCAGCAAATAGATTATAACCCTAAAAGGATGTAATTCATATAAAAACATACTGAGAAATACGCTTGTTACATTATTTAATTGTTTGTATCATCTTTTGATCATCTTTTGAAAATCATTAAAAAAGCTGCTTTCTCAAATCAAATAGTTTATGTGAAATACCTGATTATTCTAATAAACTCTTTTCTTATGTTATTCACAAATGTGAATAAAAAAGAGATAAAGATGAACACTCTGTCAGAATCTAATAAATACATGTCTTTTACTGAGGATATCTCTCTTTTAAGTGACAGATTCTTTTATCATAGTCCATGTCTTGGCTCACTGTCTCTATTTAAAAATAAAAAACTCATATTTGAAGAGAGCAGAACATACTATCTGTCTTTTTTCTTCACTGAAAACATCGATTCATTCACCGGTTGTAATTTTCTTGAAGACATCGGCTTTTCTATTCAGTTAAAAAGAGAAGAGAAAAATCTTCAAGACACAGTATTTAAAGAGAACACTGACTTTAAAACCACTTTCTTTGCCGATGAAGAGATAAATCTTTTTTCTGATTTAGATTTCAAGATAGTGCAACAGATGAGTTTTAAAAAGAATGAAGATCTGTTTTTGCTGACTTTTAAATTGAAGATAATGAAAGGAGACATGATAGATTCTTTTAAAATGAACTACAGCGATGATCCTGTCCTTATAAAAAATATAACCTTGTCAAAAGAAGATGCATTCAATAAAAGAGAACTTGTCGAGTTAGAAGATGAATACATAATAAGGCCTGATGTGTTTTATATAGACAGTCAATACGGGATGACTCTGTCTTTAAACTATATTCTTCTAAAAAGTAAAATATGCACTAAAAACTACACCTTGATAGATGAACAAAATTATTTTTCTAACTCTAAAAAAGCATGGATAGGAATGAATTACAGTATTTCAATTCTCATAAAAAATGAGAACCATCTGTACAGTTACATCTATCATATAAAGATAGTAGACACCTTCGCTCCCGTCATCAAGAAAATAAAAAAGGAAAAAGAAGTAAACTGCTCATATAAAGAGATTGAAGACACTCTCTTTGTGTACAGATATTTTAAAATAGTAGATAATTACTCATCTGTTTTTAAAATCAGATTGACAGATAAAAAAGGTGACAGAATACAAATGAAAGTAGGTAGAGTCGAATGCACAATGACAGTTTTAGATGAGTATAAAAACAGGAGTGAGTTATCTTTTTTTCTGAGAGTAACTGATGATGAAAAACCTATAATAGAAGCAAGATATGATCACTTCTTTACAAACATGAATCACTTTCTATCAAAAGAAGAGATGCTCTCATACATCTTTTCTCAAGACGAGATCGATGAGAGTGTAGAATTGAAGATCTCAGAGGATAACTACAGCGATTTTGCAGATGAAAAAGGGACATACTCTATCTTGATAGATGCATTTGACAGAAGCAAAAATAGAAGTACAAAAGAGATTTTCATCCATGTCAATCCTTCTGATTTCATCTTTTATATAGGTGAAAGCGAAATCAGAATAAAAGATACAACTTTCTATAATGAAGGTGAATTATTAGAATCGTTAAAAACATATAATATCATCGATGATAGTTATTCAAATATGTATTTTAACAAGGACATTAAAGAACTACAATCAGAAGAAGAGGTATCACTTATTTTAGAATCTGAGCACTCAAATTCTAAAAAAGACTTTCTGATAACAATTGAAAAACATGAAAGCAGAAATGAAAGCTTCCTTGAAAAGATTAAAAATTTCTTTGATAGATTATTCTCAGACATCTCTTCTTTCTTTAAAAGATTATTTCATCTTTGACCATCATCTTTCCACGGCTAAAGATGAACAGTTGCATCCTTAGGATACATCCTTCTCTCATCATTATCTAAATCGATCATGACATATTTATTATTTCCCATATTCATCTCTTTCATATAGGATAGCTGTCTGTGTCCATGTCTGCTTTCGATTCTATGAACAAGAGCGTGCCCATCTTTCTCATTCATAGAATAGATGATGTCAACACAAGCTTGATCGATAGCTAAGATATCTAAAGAAGCTAAAATACCGACATCTGGAGTGACAACAGGTTCTGCAGAAAGACCTTCACAGTCGCAGGAAACAGACATATTTCTCATGACGTTGATGTAACAGATCTTATCCTTAAAATAATCTATTGTCGCTTTTGAAGATTCTGTTATTCTCTCCATCAACTCCTCTTTTGCAATGTCCCACATATTAGGTTGATTAGGCGTGGTGTGTATGAGTCCTTTTCCGATTCTTCCATCTGCCATACCGATACCTATGTTCTTATTTGAACCACCAAATCCTCCCTGTGTATGTCCTTTAAAATGAGTCAAGACAAGAAGAGAATCATAATCTTCTACACCCTTTCCAATAGACATCTCTTTAAACCATTTACCACCATTTACAGGAAGATTAACTACTCCTTTATCATCGATGATATCACATTTTGCAAATGTCCATCCGTTCACTTCAAGTGTTTTAAGATGATCTTCAGTTGTGTATCTATCCCCTTTGTAATAAGTGTTTGTCTCGATGATAGTCGCACCTTTCAACTCGTTTTCAAAGAGATATTTTACCCAACTCCTAGGAATAATATTAGGACCATGCTGTTAACCTGTATGAACTTTAACAGCAATATTTCCAACAAGTGTGCTCATGATCTTCTTGTACGCTTTTTGTAAACCTTCCTTAGAAAGATCTCTGGTAAAATATACTATCGATTCATTAGAAACCCTGTCTTCATAAGGAACGTAGACCTCACCATTCTTTCCTGGTATTTTCTTTTCTTCCATCCTGTTCACTCCTCATTTTAAGTATTCTATCAAAAAATAAAATGTGAATATTTTTCTTTTTTTACAAAAAATGTACTTCTTTTACTAAGTTATATTTTTCTTCTCATATTAATATCATCTATAGTCATTCACCTTTAATAAATCTGAGCACTAATTAAAAATAATATGATATAATTAACCCGTCGTGGGGTCGTGACGGAACTGGTAGACGTGCTAGACTCAGAATCTAGTGATTAACATCATAGGGATTCGACTTCCCTCGATCCCACCATTTGGAGGAATATGTTCACAAAGAGTCAGAAGATTACAATATATAATCTTCTTCTCGATAGGTTTAAATTAGGACAAGAAATCACTTATGAGGAGTTATCAACATATCTTACTGAGAATGGATTGATAGCTTCAGAATTCGGATATGATGACTATATATCTCTTATCAATGATTTGAAAGAATTCATCGAGAAAAAGAAGATTAAAAACAAAACTATTTATTTTATTAAAAACTATGAGGAGAAAGAAGAGAAAACTTTCTTCTCAACGCAGACTAAAAAAAGTCGTTTGAAAGATAAAAGAGCTATCTCAAAAGAAAAAAACAGTCTCACAAAACTAACTGGTCATCTGGAAGTAAAAAAACAAAAAGCAGATGAAAACAAAACGACAGTATCAGACAACAATTCAAAAAAAATAATTAAATTCACAGAAGAAGATAAAAAGAAGATCCTTTCAGTCTTAAAAAACAGATACGAGAAAAACAAGGATTATTATCTTTCTTCAGTGACACAGTACTTAGAATCACAAGGAATATATTATAAAGAATACGGCTTTAGCAAGATGAAGCTGCTGCTTTCAAAAATTAAAGAAGTCACTGTGACAGATAAGATGATAAACAACATCCCTGTCTCATTTGTGAGATTGAACGGAAGTAAGGAAAAAGAAAAAAAAGCACCAGCTTTTAATGAGATCTATTTTCCAAACAAACTGATATTATCTCTTCTTGAGCTCGTCTCAGAAAAATACGATGAGAAGACGATACTGCAGATAATAAACACCGACTATCTAAAATCGATAAAAGAAACATCTTTTGATTTCTCATCTTATCAGTTTAACCTCTCTATAAAATCAAAAGATAATCAGAATCTCATCATGATAATCAGACCATCGACATCGAAAACAGAGTACAGTTTCTTTGTCTATTATGTCGGTAAAGAAAAAAGCGCAGCACCTGAAAGCCTCACAAACTACATATCCTTTATCAACTACGATAAAGAGCTTCAGAACTTAGCTCTTTTAGCAAAAAAAGAGAACTGGTTATTTAGAAATTCAAAAGACAAGTTTATTATTTTAAAAATATATCTTCAGTACACTTTCTCTAGATTAGTAGAAGAGAAAAAGATCAGGTACAGCGATGATAAGGCGATTTTAGCTTTCAACACCGGTCTTGTCACTGACACCTACGATGACATCTATCTTGTTGCACACATCGAAGATCTCAAGCAGGAGAAATACTCATTTGATGCTTTCACCACTGCAGGACTGAACATCGAAGGAAAAATGATAGTGTCACTTGTTAATCCTCTTCCTCAAAAAGCTTCTTATTACACAGATGCTAACCAGCTTTTATTTGATGCAAAACAGGACATAGTAAGTGATTTTGATCACATTCTTTTAGATAATATCTCAAGGTTGCCAACACAATTCATATATGAAACAACTTCAAACAAATATATAAAGTCAATATGTAAAAAAATAGAAAAGAGCATGACTTCAAACGAGAAGAATTCTCTGTTTTTAACTTTATCAAACGAGATAAAAAAAGATTTCATTACCTACAGCAACTGCAAGTATGCGATAGAAAGAGCGATCAACTACGCTATAAAAGAAGCAAGCTACGACTATCATATACCTCTTGCATGCTTTTATCCTTCAAGAGGAGTCATATCTCTTCTTCTTCCATTAAAGATAACTTCATACAACAGAATAGACTGTTTCCTTCTGATTGAAAAGATGCCCTCTAATAACTATCAAGGACAGACTATACTCACTTTAAAACAGGCCTACACAAACTGTCGTCTTCTATCTCCGATGGTCTGTACTTATCTTGACTGTCAGAAGATAGATGACTAATCTTTTTTATATCTCTTTCTGATGTAGAAAGATAAGACATCTATGTCGCAGGGATGAACATTGTTTATCATGCTGGCTTCAAACAATGTCTTAGGTCTTTTCAAAGACAGTTTTTCAATAGCTTCAAGAGAAATACCTGTCAAAGATGAGTAATCTATATCATCAGGAATAGGAAGATCCTGCTGTTTTTTTCTTCTCTCAGCTTCCTTTTTTTCAGCAACGATATAACCTTCGTATCTGATTTCAGTCTCCAGTTTAAACATCTCTTCATCAGTTAAATCAGGAAGAGAGGAAACGATGTTTTTAAGACACTTATAAGAAGTGTTCTGTCTTTTTATGGTCTGTTTTAAATTCTCATTTCCATTAGGTTTAGGATAATTTAACGACATGATGTAAGAAGATAACTCTTCATTATTTTTTATCTTGGTCTCTTCTAATGTTTTTATAGCAGTTAAAATCAGCTCGTTTTTCCTCTTGTATCTCATATAGCGCTCATATGAGTTAGTCTTCAACTGATATCCTTTTTCAAGAAGTCTATCATCTGCATTATCGCTTCTGGTCATGAGTCGAAACTCACTTCTTGAGGAGAGAAGCCTATAAGGCTCTAGACTTCCTTTGCTCACTATATCATCGATCATGATACCGATATAAGCCTCATCTCTCCTTAAAATGAACGGATCTCTTCTCTGTATCTTCAATGCAGCGTTGATTCCGCACATCAGACCTAAAGCGGCTGCTTCTTCATAACCGGATGTGCAGGCCATCTGACCTGCTATATAAAGACCAGAGACATTTTTTACCATCATGGTCTTGTCAAGCTGAGAAGGTTCGATTGCATCGTATTCAATTGCGTAAGCGTACTTTAAAAACTTAGCATTTTCGAGACCTTTTAAAGAGTGAACCATCTCTTCCTGGATATCTCTAGGCATCGATGTAGAAAAACCTTGGAGATACATAGAAGAGAAGAAAAGACTCTCAGGTTCTAAAAATAGCTGATGTCTTTCCTTATCTTTAAAACGGACAATCTTATCTTCAATAGAAGGACAGTATCTTGGACCTACACCTTTGATGGTGCCTGAGTACATACTGGATTTAGAAAGATTATCTCTGATTATCTTATGCGTATTGCTGTTTGTGTAAAGAAGATGACATTTGATCATGTCTTCAACTTTCATAAACTCCTCAGTATCGTATGAGAAAGCGTAATTACCTACAGTCCCTATCTCTTCTTCCATACCGGTGAAATCGATAGTGGAAGGATCGAGTCTAGGAGGAGTACCAGTTTTCAATCTGATCAGATTGATGTTCAGCTCTTTAAGTGAAGCAGATAGACCGTGACTTGCTTTTTGGCCATCAGCTCCCTCGTCATTTATCTCTTGACCTCTGAGAGTACGGGACTCTAAAAAAGTACCTGTAGCTAAGATGACAGCTTCAGAAGAAACAAAAATATCCTTATCGATGATGACACCTTTCACCTTATTATCTTCAGCAACGATCTTTTTTACTTCGCCTTCAAAGATATCAATATTTCTCTTTAACAATTCCTGTTGAACATTTTTAGGATAACCTATCTTATCTTCCTGAGCACGCAAGCTTCTTACTCCTGGTCCTTTCGACATGTTTAAGACCTTCATCTGGAGAAGAGAGCCTTTCTTGTCAGCCATTCTTCCCATAAGACCGCCTAAAGCATCTATCTCTCTGACAACTATTCCTTTAGCAGATCCTCCGATATTTGGATTGCAAGGCATGTTTGCAGCCATAGAAAAAGAGAAGCAGACAAGCAAGACAGAGCACTCCATTTTCTCTGCAATATAGGATGCTTCAATTCCCGCGTGTCCTGCACCGATGACTACGATATCATAATGAGAAGAAGGTTTTTTTACAATCATCCGATAGAACCATCCATATCGAGTTTAATAAGCTGATTTAACTCTACTGCATACTCCATGGGAAGCTCTTTACAAAACGGCTGTAAAAATCCCATGACTATCATCTCTCTAGCCTGTTTTTTACTCAAACCTCGGCTGGTCAGATAATAAAGTTGCTGCTCATTGATCTTAGATACGCTAGCTTCATGCTCCAAAAAAGAAGATGAGTTGCTCACCTCATTAAAAGGAATCGTATCTGAAAATGATCTGTCATCTAAAATGAGAGTATCGCACTCTTCATGACAGCGAGAAAAAGAGGCGTTCTTTCCTATTTTTATCTGTCCTCTGAAATTGGTGACACCACCTTGTTTTGAAATTGATTTAGAGATTATAGATGAAGATGTTTCTTTACCTAAATGTATCATTTTAGCACCTGTATCCTGATACTGACCCTCACTTGCAACAGCAACTGATACAGTATTACCTTTGCTTCTGTCGCCTTTTAAAACGCAGCAGGGATACTTCATACATAACTTGCTTCCAATATTTCCGTCCACCCATTCCATGAGTCCATCATCATCGACAATCGCTCTTTGAGTGACTAAATTGAGAATAGAATTTGACCAGTTCTGAATAGTGGTGTAACGCATTTTTGCTCTCTTTCCTACAAATATTTCAACGATTGCAGCGTGGAGAGATTCCTGAGAGTACATAGGAGCTGTACATCCCTCCACATAGTTTAAAGAAGCATCATCGTCAACGATGATGAGAGTTCTTTCAAACTGACCACTCCTCTTATTGTTGATTCTAAAATAAGATTGCAGTGGCTTTTCTAGTTTGACCCCTTTAGGAACATAGATAAATGAGCCACCGGACCAGACAGCTGAGTTTAAAGCAGCATACTTGTTATCAGCTATCGGAACAAGCTTTCCAAAATACTTTTTAAATATCTCAGGATACATCTTTAAACCGGTATCGGTATCTAAGAAGATGACTTTGTTATCCTCCACTTCCTTTAACATGTTAGAGTAGACAGCTTCACTCTCATACTGTGTTGTCACACCTGATAAAAACTTCTGTTCTGCCTGAGGTATACCCAGTTTATCAAAAGTGTTTTTTATCTCCTCAGGGACCTCATCCCAAGAAGAAGAGATCTTGTCTGTCACTCTGGTGTAGTAGGTATAATCCTGAAAATCAATAAAATTTAAATCAGGTCCGAAAGAAGGTTGCTTCATCTTAAAAAAGGTATCCAAAGCTTTCAAACGAAAATCTAGCATAAAATCGGGCTCATTTTTTATCTTGGATATGGTCTTTATAGTATCTATGGAAAGTCCTCTCTCCGTTTGAAAGATCGCCTTATTTTCATCTCTGAACTCATATTTTGCTCGGCTATCCTTATCAAATAATTCTTTATCTTTCATTTTTTTTCTCCTGTAAAGCTTTTTTTAACCCTCGGAAGGATATGTTTGCACAGGTGATCCTCGATGGTTGGTTATTGGTGTACTTGAAGCAGACAAGTTCAGATAATTCATCTTCGTTATCGCTGTGTCCACTTAAAAGAAAATCATTGAAATCATCGATGAGCTTATTTGCTTCTTCAACAGTTTTTCCAACTGCTAGTTCTGAAAGAATCGATGATGAAGCAGTAGATAAAACACAGCCTACACCATCCCACTTGAAATCGACTACCTTGTCATCTTCAATCAGAACGTAGATGTAAATATCATCTTGACAGGAAGCTGAATCCATGTGGATCTTCACATATCTTTCATCTTCAACTCTCATCTTGTTTCTTGGATTCTTGTAGTGATCCATCATTATCTGCTGAAGGATCTCTTTGTTATCAGTTGAAAAAAGCATCTAAATATTTCTCCTTCATATCTCTAGACACCTCTATCATCCTATCTATATCTTCCTCATCGTTATAGATGTAGATAGAAGCTCTTATCGTTGTCGCTGTGTCAAGAAGCTCAGGAAGCATCTTAGCACAGTGATTTCCAGTTCTGACAAATATTCCGAATTTGCTGTAGTAGGAAGCAGCATCTTGAGCAAATATACCATCGAAGTTGAAAGCAACGATAGAAGAAGGAGATGTCTCATTGTAAATCTTCACCCCTTCAATACTTTTTAAACCTTCAACAAGTCTCTTCTTTAAATTGATCTCATGAGAGATGATGTTATCATAACCTATCCTTTTTATGTATCTGCAAGCAGCACACAAGCCTAAAGCTCCTGAGATATTCTGTGTACCGGCTTCAAAACGAAGAGGTATATCAGCTAGTGAGAAAGAGAAGTCAGAAGAGAACCTAGCATTCATCTCACCTCCGTAAATAACAGGTGAGATATTTTCTTCAATGCTCTTTTTTATATAGAGAACTCCTATTCCAGTAGGGCCTAACATCTTATGACCTGAAAAGAGGAGAAAATCAACACCAGTATCTTTGACATCGATTCTTCTTGAAGCTATCTCCTGAGCAGAGTCTGATATGTAAAAACAGTTGTGTTCATGAGCTACTTTAACCAAATTTTTGACATCCAAAGGATATCCTAAGACATTTGAAACACTGGCTAGAGATACGACTCTCGTCTTCTCAGTTATCACCTTTTCAAGATCTTCTGGAAGAATGTTTCCATCTTCTTTGACATCGACGTACTTGATGATGATACCTCTCTTCTTTTTTAAATTGAACCAAGGTAAAACATTAGAAGCGTGCTCCTGTTTAGAGATGATAACCTCATCTCCTTCTTGAAAGTAATCTTCAAGCATGTATGCTATCTCATTTAAAGACATGGTAGCTGAAGAGGTGAAGATGATCTCATCTTTTTCAGCATTGATAAAAGAAGCTATCTCATCTCTTGCTCTTTCAAAAGAAGTGGAGACATCATATGCCAAGGAGTAATCACCTCTGTGCGCATTTGCAGTCATGTGATAATTGTAGTTGTTTATTTCCTTTAAAACCTGATACGGTTTAAAAGTGGTAGCTGAGTTATCCAGATATATGAGCTTCTGATCTTTATAGCACTCATTATCCATGTACATAGGAAAATCTTTTCTGATGCTCTTACCTAACTTCATAAAAGGATCTCCTCTATTCTATGCTGAAGAAGAGAATATATATTCTCATCTTCAAATTTTCTGAGCACTGGATAAAACTGTCCTTTAGAAAGGATGATCTTGCTCTCTTTTAAAGAGAGACCGCGGCTATTTAAATAATACAGATCTCTAGGAGAATAGGAACCTAAAGCAGCTCCGTGAGACGCTTTGACATCATTCTCATTGATGTTTAGCACAGGAGAAGACTCAGAGATACAATTCAAAGAAAGATTTGTTATTCTACCTTCCTGCCTGGTCTTTGCTCTCACACTACCTTTGTCGATACTGGAATACTGTTTGAATCTCAGCACTGCTTTATCATCATTGATTCCGACCATCGATATTAAAGAAGAGCTATCTTTCTCTTTGTGATAAACGTTGATTCTATATATTTTTTTATCATTGTTTTTTGAGATAGAAGCAAGAGAAAAGTTCAAGGAAGAGTACTCTGATAAATAAAAGGATAATTCAAGATCTGTATCAGATGAGGAAAAATCAACTATATTGAGATCTAAAGAAGTGTTCTCTTTTATCTTGAAGGTAGAACTTATAATAATGTTTTCATCATCGATAAAAAAGATGTTTTTAGTCAATGAAGAGTTTATATCACCGCCTAACTGCAAAAAATCACTCATAAATGTTCTTAACAGCACAGGAACCTAAAAGGACCTGTTTGCTCTCCTTTTTCTCGATATTGACACCATATTCTTTTTTCAAAAATCCGTATCCTTCCTGAGAGATCCTCTTAGCAATTGAGTAATCTCCTTCAAGAGCGATCCTTCCGTTAACTAAGATAGCGCTTCTGTTAGGCTTGATTAAATCCAAAAGCTTCTGGTAGTGAGAGATGACGATGAAGGTTGTTCCTTTTTCTCTCATCTCGTTGATGATATCAGCAATTATCTTAATAGAATCTACATCCAAACCGGAATCTATCTCATCTAAAAGAGCTAACTGAGGTTTTAATAAGAGCATCTGAAGTATCTCGTTTCTTTTCTTCTCTCCTCCTGAGAAGGCATCGTTTAGATTTCTGTTGATGAAGTTCTCATCAAGAGAGACCCTTTTGTAAGCAGAGGTGACCTCTTTATAAAAATTGTAGATAGATAGAGGTTTCTCACTGTGCGCATCTATAGACGACTTTAGAAAGTCCATGGTGAGCACACCCGGTATTTCAGGCGGGTTTTGAAACGCTAAGAATATTCCCATTCTGCTTCTCTCATCAGTCTTCTTATCTAAAATGGATTCTCCATCAAAAAGGATATCACCGCTGTTGACTTTGTATAGCTCATTACCTAATATCGCATGAAAAAGAGTGCTCTTACCGTGCCCATTAGGACCTAGAAGAGCGATGACATCTCCTCTGTTTATATCTAAAGAGAGATCACTGATTATCTCTGAATTATCAACACTGACCGATAATTGTTTTATTTTTACGCTTTCCATAACACCTCCAAGCAAAAAATATCACTTCAGTAATATTTTACTTCATGTGCGAGTAAATCTGTTGAAATATAACTTATTAAAGAGGAAAAACTACATTCCTTTCTTGATCGATGAACATAGTTTCAACAGCTCTTTATCCTCGATCTCTTTTGGAGGGAAAGAAAGAGATAGACCATCGTGCTCATATCTAGGTATAGCGTGAATATGAAAGTGCATGACAGTCTGACCTGCTCCTTCTCTGCAGTTGGAAATGATGTTGACTCCTGTCGCATTCAGCTGCGAAATCTGTGCCTGACAGATGAGCTGAGTCACTTCTATGCAGTGATCTAAGATGTTTTTAGGGCAGGTTGTTATGTCGCTGAAATGCTCTTTAGGCATGATGAGAGTATGTCCCCTACTGGAAGGATAGACATCCAGTATAGCTAAAACAAGCTCATCTTCATACACCTTGTATGAAGGTATCTCTCCTCTGATGATCTTACAAAATAAACATGAATCCATAATGTCCTCCTATTTTTAAAAAGGCTACTTCACTTGAAAGTAGCCTTGATGATCACTTGTTTGGAATATAAAGCTTAGGTTCCTGATCGTATGTGCTCTCAGTCTTGAATAAGTCTTTATAATTTTCCTTCAGATAGTTTAAGAAATCAGAATCAGAATAATCTATATTGAGCCTTCTCAAATAATAGATTGTTGCCTCTTTCTTATATGTATCGCTGGAAGCTAATTTGAAAGCTACTTCTCTTGCTATCTGCTCTTTCTTCTTTGCACTGTCGTACATAGATGTTGTCGAAGACTGACTTAAGGAAGCATTGCTGACAGCGTCAAGAATTCTCACAAGGTAGTAAGCTTTATTCTCTGAATCGTAGTAGATGATCTTGTTATCATCTGATGAGGTCGAACCGTTGTTGATGATATATCTGTTTCCATCAGCTTGGAAGATGGAGACACCATCGATTGAAACATAGTTATCTGAATCCTTACCATCTTTGTCTTTCTTGTTCTTCATGTTGTCGACGGTGCTCTTATCTAAAGCAAGGTTGACAGAGAAGATATTGTTCTTCAAAGCGGCAGGAAGCGAATCGATAGAGTCAGAAGAAGTGTAGATACCTTCTGTTACATAATCGTCTTTTACAATCTTATCGACTGCATTTCTAAGTCCGACACCGATTGATAATTTGTATTTCTCAGTGTAGGTGTCCTCAAGTTCAGAGATGTAAGAAGAGTAGGGGTTCTCATTTGCTGAATTATCGATATCCATCTTATCGAGTTTCTTCTTATCAGCCATTATCTTACCGATAGCTAGATCGGATGTTGTATCTGTCATGAGCTTTTTATCTTTTAACCAGCTGATCTCTTCACTTGTCAAGTAGGTGTTCTCATCGTATCTAGAAGAGAAAGCACCACCTTCTATAGAATCAACAAATGAAGTGGTGATTCCTTTCCAGAGCTTGGATAAGACTTTAAACTCAGGATCTTTTCCAAGGAGAGGAGAAGAAGGATTGCTTATGTAATCCTCAACATATGCTTGAAGCAATCTTTTAGCAGCACCGACGTTATCAGTTCTATCTGTCAATTTGACAATCTGAACTTTTCTAGCTGTAGAGTTACCGATAGAGGCGTAAGATTTGTTGTAGATGTAATCAGCAGTCAAATACTGAATCTTTAAATCATTATAATATGTCTTCTCTAGATAGTATGAGTACTGATCTCCAGCTTTGAAGACATCTTCATAGGTAGTGTTTGGATTAACTAAAACGCCTTGTGAAGAAACCTTGGTATCATCAAATGTACCGCCTAAAGTGTAGGCAAGCTGCTGTGCTGAGACAAACTTTGACTCGTAGAAAAGGTTATCTTTGACGTTAGCAGAGTCAACTGTTACAGTAGAAAACATCTTATCTTTAGCTCTTTCCTTGACGTTGTCATACGTGACAGAAGAGGAGTACTCACCGTCTTTGTATACGGAGTGAGCTTGATTGTCAAAGTCCTTCATGATTCTTGTTACATCGCTTCCACTTCCCTCAGTGCCATCGTTGTTGTGAGCGACTGTAGAGACGTCAACAAGCATCTGTGTCAAGAGATTGGTGTATATGGAACTCTTGCTAGGAATCACATCATCATAGTAGTGTTTCCAATCGTTTCCGATGATGTTAGGATCGGAATTGATGACAGAGTTATCAAATATCTTATCTTTGTAATCGCTAGGATATTTGACAGGATCTGATGAAGTAGAACAGGATGAGAGCAACAGAAGTGTTGCAAGAACCGGTAAAACTCTCTTGGTTTTCTTAAATAGAGACATGGCAACCCTCCCCGATGTTAACATCTTTATCTGCATCTTTGATAGAGTAGCTTCCTCTGTTAAAGTATCCTACGCAGACTGTAGGTATGAGATCTCTTCTCTGCTTCTTATCGTATAGGTTCAATATGTTGATATAGGATTCCCAAGAAGAATCTAAAGAATCATTGGCGGTTTTCTTAGTTCCTTTCTTGATGGCGTCGACATAATGGATAACATCGTTCTTTCTGTCACCTAACAAAGATAAGAAATCATCGTTGTGTTTCTCATTATACTTTGCGAGATTGTACTCCCAGATAGCGTACTGCTGCAGAGAAGAATTGCTTGCTTTGATATCGTTTCTTATCATAGTAGCTCTCTCTTTGTAAACGGTCTGCTGAGAAGTAGAATCCTTAACAAAGTTGATGAATGTAGGATTGGTTGCATAATCGTTTGAGAATGCAGCTTCACTCTTGGTGCTGTCAGGTAAAGTGATGGTCCAGTACTTATAATTGTTCTCAGGATCGACGAATGGATTTTGATTGACAGTGATGAAGTGGATTCCCTGATAGGAATCAGATCCACCTCTTACAACCAGGATAGGATTTCCCCTCTCATCTGTGAGAATGTTCTTATTGGATGCATCGGTTATCTGAGAGACCGAGTTTTTAGCAAAGTATTTTGAAGTGTTTGAATCCTTCTGAATATTACCTGTGTAAGTTACCAGTGATGATTCAGCGTTTGCAACAGAGGAGAAAGCAGTGAACTTCTTCTTGTAGTCAACGCTGTTTTTATCAGCTGTATATGTGTTCAAGATCTCTTTCACTTCTTTGTACTCTTCATATCTAGCAGGAAGACCCTTTTCAACTGAAGTAGGATCGCTATCGGCAGTAGCTGCGATATGATCGATGTCTTTTTTGATATCATCAGTCTTGTAGGTCTCTTTTATCTGAGCTAAGAATGTCGCATCGTATGTATCAGAGTCATCGTAAATGAAAGATACGGAGTGCTGATTGAAGTAGTTGTTGTAGTAGACGTTTCTAGGATACTGGGTCTCAGTAGCATTTGTAGGTTTGCTTCCTGAATCAGACTTATCCTTGTCAGCTACAACAGACATTGTCAAAGCGACTGAAAGAGGAATACCGAAGACCTGCTTCTGTCCGATCTTTGTGTTTCCGATGATTCCAGCGACAGATTCGTCCTGAGAGTTATCATCCAAAGCGACGCCTGGAAGTCTGACAGATTTCTTCATATCTGCACTCGAAGATGTGTTTTTGTTGATGTAGGCATCGTAAGCGTAAATACCTAATTTGAATTCGTTTATATAAGAGGTTCTCTTCTCCATTGCGACACCATTTGATGTGTCTGCTAACTCACCATACTTTGCAGCTGAGCCTGTATCGTCAGAAAACTGCTGTGCAATAGAACCGAAAGAGTCTTTTGAAATGAGGTTTTTGACAAGACCACCTATCTGCTTTGAATCGTCTGATGAGATCTTTCCGTTTGCTATTCCCTCGCTGTCTCCTGAAGCATCGAGTTTGAGAAGGATGTGAGAGACATGGTAAGGAGCGTTGTCTTTGACAAACTGCTTAGTGGTATCTTCAGAGATATAGTAACGATAGCTGTTGTTTCCATCTACATCCCTCAAGTAGGCTTTCTCATTTTCAGAGACCTGCTCGTTGACATAGAGCTTGTTTTCCAAAGCTAACTCGTCAAGAACATTCTCGCTTTGCAAGGTCTTTGCTCTTTCCTCCTCGTAAGAGGTGTTGTTGTTTTTAGCATTGGTTGTCCACTGATCACGATAATCTTCCATCTTGTTTTCAACCAGTGTCTTCATAGCAGTAGTTCTAGGTGTGACAAACTGAGTTAAGACACTGTTTGCTCTAGAGAAGATAGCGCTAGCAGATTCTTTTTTTCCGTCAAATAAATTGTATATGTCTTTATATCTGTACTCTTTTCCATTTATGTAAACTATAACATTTTCTCTGAAGTTCGCATCCGGATAATTGTAGCTACCTGATGTGGAACAGGAAGAGAGAATAGTTACGAGAGTTGCTAACAAGGCATACATAGATCCCTTTTTTCTCATATAAAACCTCCATTAATAAATAGCACGCACATAACTTAACTAATATAGTTGTTTTGTGGAAGTTTTTCAAGTGGTAATCATCAAATTAAAGTTTTTTTTATTTGTGGAAATAAGCATGTGAAGATAAAATAATACTTATGGCAGAAAAAATAGCAGTTATCAATCAAAAAGGTGGCGTAGGTAAAACTACGACAGCCTACAATCTAGCCTCCACTTTAGCCAGGTACAACAAGAAGGTACTACTCATCGATTTAGATCCTCAAGGAAACGCTTCTATGGCTTACGGAATAGATATTTCTCTTCTCAAGAGAACTGTAGCTGACCTCCTTTTAGATGAAGCAAACATCAGAAAAGTAGTCAAGAAAACAAATATCAAACTGGTCTCTATCTTGCCTTCAAATCTCTCCCTAGCACTGGTTGAAACAAAACTTTTAGAAAAAGGGAAAAACTCATCTAAAAACAGGCTCAAAGAGGTTTTAGAAGACAGGTACACAAGACTCTTTGATTACATCATCATCGACTGCCCTCCCTCTTTAGGATACCTGTCTTTAAACGCTCTCAACGCAGCTGACTCGCTTATCATACCGGTCCAGTGCGAATACTTTGCTTTGGATGCGATAGCCCAGCTTCTTGCGACCATCATATCGATTCAGAGAAACAGCAATCCTTCTTTAGAGATCATGGGCCTTCTGATGACGATGTACGATCCTAGGATCAATCTGTCCTTGGAGATAGCAAGCAAGATAAGAGCTGAGTTCAAAGACAAGGTCTTCACCTGCGTGATACCTAGAAACGTCTCAATCCCAGTAGCCAGCATGAAATCTCTACCTGTCAATCACTACAAACCCTCTTCCAAAGGTTCTCTATCCTATCTGGCTTTAGCAAGGGAAGTAATGGAATATGTCGAACAGAAAAAAAGAAATAGACCTCTCGTCACTGATAGATAAGTACTCAAAAAATCAGGATATCGTCAAAGAGATAGAGAAGACACTGATCGATAAAAAACCTGATTCTATCTCTAAAGATGAAGTTGAGATAGATAGTCTTTACGATATCTCACTGTTTAAACAGACAAAAAACATCTACAGCTCATCTCCCGTTGAAGAAAGTCAAAGATTTTTGGTTAACAGAAGAGATAATAAAAACATCTTACTCACCAACATAAGAGCATTTTTAAATCTAAAAGATAACAAGTTACCGGTCTTCTTAATATCTTTAACAGAGGAAGAAGAGATCTCATTTGTTTCAACATATCTGAAAAAAGAAAAAGAGAACATCCTCTTTTTCACGCACATGTTTATCAGCTTAAAAGCCAGGTATTCTGAAGAAAAGCTATCTATTTTAACATCGATGTCTCCTTCTCAGATAAGAAATATAAGAAGGCTTTTTTCTCTTCCAGATGTGATAAAAGATGACATCAAGAACGACTGTTTATCCTACACTAAAGCGAGGCTTTTCTTGAACTTAAAAGAAGAGGAACAAAAGAAGCTATACCTTCTTGTCAAAGATAAGAAGCTCTCCACCCGTGATATCGAATTGCTGAGAAAAAGCATGATCGGAAAAAGAGATAAGTATCAGATAAAGCTGAGGGGTAAAAGAATAATTATCACTTTCTTAAATGAAGAGGATGCGAAGAAAACATTCGATAAGATATACAAAAATTATCTTTGATTTCTCTCCTTTAAGGAGTGGATGCACCCGCAGTAGTTCTGTCTATATAGTCCTAACTGTTTTGCAATCTTTATCCCTTTCAGTTGACCGTCTTCTTTTTTGAAATCAGCTATTAAAAACTTGGTACAGCTATATTTCTTTTCAAGCTCTCTTCCTATGTCATTTAAAAGAGATGAGGGTTTTTTACTTGAGACTGTCATCACTGTCGTAAAGTAATCGAAGTGATGTTCATAAGCGTACTTGTATGAGATGTTCATCCTGTAATAGTGACATCTTCTGCAGTACTCTCCTCCTTCAACATCATCCTTTCTTCCTTGAAAGTTTTTCTGATAGAAGAGGAAATCCTCATGGTTTTTAACTATCTTCACATCCGCATTATTTTTCTCATTGAAGAAGAAAACCACTTTTTTTACTTCAGCAAATCTTTTTTCATACTCCTCTTCAGGATAGATGTTGGGATTAAAAAAACCGATGGTCAAAGAAAAATAAGCAGATAGTTCGCTTATCGGATAACATAAGCATGGTCCGCAGCAGGTGTGAAGAAAAAGGGTTGGTCTACCTTTTAAGTTCTCTATCTCTTCATGATAGATATCTATATCTCTTTTTGAATTCATTTTATTTAATAGATAAACATGGAATCTCCAAAGGAGAAGAAGCGATACTTGTTCTCAACCGCATGATTGTACGCTTTTAATACAAGATCTCTTGAAGCGAAGGCACATATCAGCATGAGCAGAGTGGATTTAGGAAGATGGAAATTGGTTATCAGAGCATCAGATGCTTTAAAATCAAAACCAGGATAGATGAAAAGCGAGGTATCCATGACTGTAGGCTTAAAACATGAGTACTTCTGATAGATGGACTCTATCGTCCTCAAAGATGTCGTGCCAACTGGTATGATCCTTCTTTTTTCTTTCTTTGCTCTGGATAGAATCTCAGCATTTTTCTCATCCAGCATGCATCTTTCACTGTGCATGTTGTGAAGTCTGATATCGTCTTTCTTGACAGGTCTAAAGGTTCCTAAGCCGATGTTTAAAGTCACTTCAGCTATCTCGACATTCTTCTTTTTCAATCTTTCAAAAAGTTCATCTGTAAAATGGAAACCAGCTGTGGGCGCAGCTGCAGAGCCGCTTATTTTAGCATACACTGTCTGGTAGCGATCGTTATTTAGAAGCTGACTGTGAATGTACGGAGGCAAAGGCATCTTGCCTATCTCTTCCAGGTTCTCTAAAAATATACCTTGATAGATGAATTTCATCACCCTGATACCTTCATCTTTGACCTCTTTGCACACGGCTTTCATCTTATCATCTCCAAAGGTCAAAACTGTTCCCTCTTTGACGATGTGAGCATTTCCTACCAGAGTGGTCCAAAGATCTTTCTCTTTATCATCCTCTTTAAGAAGCAATACTTCGCAGTGACCGTTTGTCTCTTTTTTTGTTGCAAAAAGTCTGGCTGGGATGACTTTGGTGTTGTTTCTGACTAAGACATCACCCTCGTAAAGATAATCTTCTATTTTAAAAAACTTATCTTCATCTTTGATTATACCATCCTCTCTATTGACAGTTAAAAGCCTGCTTTCATCTCTCTTTTCACTGGGAGACTGAGCGATAAGTTCCTCTGGAAGATAGTAATCGTAAGAGGAAAGAGAATATATATCGTAATCAAATTGTTTTTCCATCAGCAACCTCTCTCATCTTTATAGACAGAAAGCTCCTTGCTAGCAAAGGATAAAAAGTCATCGTTCTTGATGGCTTCTCTTGCTCTTTCCATCATCCTTATAAGATATCTGATATTGTGAATAGATAGAAGCCTAGCTCCAAATCCCTCTTCACATTTCATCAGATGGTGAAGATAACTCCTCTTATAGTTTCGGCAGCAATAGCAATCGCACTTAGAGTCTAAAGGAGTGTGATCTTCCTTGTATCTCGAGTTTTTAATATTGATTCTTCCTGTGCTTGTCATCAGTGTTCCATGCCTGGCTAATCTGGTAGGTAAAACGCAGTCAAACATGTCAACTCCTTTTCTTATTCCGTCAAACATCATATCTAAAGATCCTATTCCCATCAGATATCTAGGCTTATCAAAAGGAAGATAAGGGACTGTTAAAGAGACCTCATGATACTCGACATACCTAGGTTCTCCTATAGCAGTTCCACCGATTGAAAAACCGTCAAAGGGAAGAGAAGTAAGCTCTTTTGCACAGTACTCTCTTAAGGAAGGATAATTGCCTCCTTGGATGATTCCAAAGAGTGCTTGATCCTCTCTTCTGTGTGCATTTAGACATCTCTTCTCCCATCTGATTGTTCTCATGACAGAATTTTTCATAAATTCATAGGAGACAGGATAAGGAGCGCACTCATCAAAAGACATGATGATATCAGCGCCGATATCCTCTTCAAGCTTCATCACGCTCTCAGGAGAGAAAAAATATTTTTTTCCGGAGAGAGGATCTTTAAAAGAGACTCCCTCTTCTGTTATCGGATCTCTTAACTTGGTCAAAGAAAACACCTGAAAACCGCCTGAATCAGTGAGCATCGGTCCATTATAGTTCATAAACTTATGTATTCCACCTGCACTTTTTATAATCTCTGTTCCAGGTCTTAAAGCGAGATGGTAGGTGTTTGCTAAAACAACTTTCGCATTGCAGCTTATAAGCTCTTCAGGAGAGAGCATCTTCACTGTAGCCTGCGTCCCAACAGGCATGAACATAGGTAGCTCACACTCTCCGTGTGGTGTTTTTAAAATACCGTATCTAGCACCGCAGTTTTTGTCGGTGTGAAGTATTTCAAGAGAAAAACCATTACGCAAGGAATTTCTCCTTTGCAAGGGAAAATACCTTGTTCATTATATCGATTGTGGTCATCATGACTTTCTCCTTCTCAAGGTGAGCACCGGAAGTAAAGAAACACACCAAAAGATATGAGCATCCTCCAGCTACAAAAGATACCAGAAGATCTTTGATAGTAGGATCGTTAATTCCAAACTCTTCAGGATAATGCTCCATGAACTCGATTATCGATTTTTTGAAGAAAGATGACATCATATCGTTTAACCTAGGAGAGTAATTGCTCTTGAATATCGAGGTGATGACATCCTTGTTGATAAAGAGGTAGTCTAAGACCTGCTGAGCTATGTATTTTGTTGCATCCTCAAAAAGGATGTGCTCTCTACTGAAGAGATTCATATATGTGTTAAAAAGTTCATTTTTTGTGTTTTCAAAATGATAATTGAGGACGTCGTATATCACATTGAAGTTGTTATAAAAAGTCGCACGAGAAACACCAGCATGTGTGCAAAGAGAAGATATTTTTATATTATCGATAGATTCGCTTGTCATCATTTCAAGAAGTGTATTTGCTAATTTTTGCTTGGTCTTGATCACTCTAAGATCTGTTTTTCTTTTTTTTCTCATGTTTTAAAAGCCCCTTTTATTGAATACTTTATAGTAAAATTTGAAACAAAAACTACTGATTATTAATTTTAAAAAAAGCGAAATTATCTTATCATTACAAGCATTCTTTTTCAAGAAATTACACAAAAAAAGTTGTTTTGTCTAATGATTGGTATTTACTTTAGGGCATTCACCTATTTTTTCAATGATCAGCTTCTTAGCGATGATCGGATTTGCTTGTCCTTTAGACATCTTCATAACCTGTCCGACAAGGTATCCTAAGCCGTGATCTTTTCCTCTTTGATAATCATCTACGACCTGTTTGTTTTCCTTTATCACTATATCGACTATCTTCTCGATAGCTTTTTCATCGCTGAGCATCTGCAGACCTAAAGAGGAGATGATCTCTTTGCTGTCTCTGTTTTCAACAAGCATCTTTTCTAAGACTATTTTTCCTTGCTTAGAGTTTATCTTCTTCTCTTCTAGAGCGTTGACAAGGTAAACCATATTCTCTTTTGAAACATTCAGATCTTTAAAGGTCTTCCCGTTCTTGTTCAAATAACCCATGATATCACCGGATATGAGGCTGACTAAGACAGAGGGGTTTTTAACTCCCAAAGCTAGGCAGTCTTCAAAATAGCAGACAACCTGTCTATCTTTTAATAAAAGCTCTATCTCATAATTAGATAAACCTATCGCTTTGAAGTCCTTCTTGTACTGGTAAGGAAGCTTATTCATCGAGTAGATAGCATCATTGATAAAATCATCATCTAGATCGATAGGGATGATGTTGGGTTCACGAAAGTACTTATAATCGATCGCATCTGTCTTCTTTCTCATGATGACAGTCTTCTTTAAAGTCTCATCGTACCTTCTGGTCTCCTGAGTGATCTTTTCACCTTTCATGAGAAGTTCTCTTTGCCTAGCTATCTCGTAATCGACAGCAGCTTTGATATTAGAGATGGTATTTAAATTCTTGCATTCGGTCTTTACTCCGAGCTTTTTTGAACCTTTCTCTCTCAAAGAGATGTTTATATCGCATCTCAAAGAGCCGTTTTCCATCTTTCCATCGGAGACCTCTAAATAGGTGACTATCTCTCTTATAGCTTCAACATACTTCATAGCTTCTTCTCCAGAGTGCATGTCAGGATTTGAGACTATCTCAATAAGAGGAGTACCGCACCTGTTGAAATCAACAAGAGACATGTCGTTTAAATGGAGCTGTTTAGCGGTGTCTTCCTCTAAGTGAGCTTGCTCTATAGTCACCTTCTTTTCACCATCTTTTGTCTCAATCAACAGATAGCCATCTCTTCCGATAGGATCAAACTGCTGAGTTATCTGATATCCCTTAGGTAAGTCGGGATAAAAATAATTCTTTCTATCGAAGTAGAGAGTGTGGTTTATTGTCATATTCAAAGCCTTGCAGACTTTTATTCCATATGAGACAGCTTCCTTGTTTACAACAGGCATAGTTCCTGGAAAAGCGAAATCATAATACACCGCACAGGAGTTAGGCTTCTGTCCAAAAGATGTCGGCGCAGATGAAAACATCTTCGTCTTGCTTTTTAATTCAACGTGAATCTCTATTCCTATTACTGGTTCAAATTCCATAAAAGCTCCTCCTTATCTGCATCTCACTGTCACATCTTTTATTCCAGTGATCTTCTCAACATCGCTTGCGAATGCAAAAAGCGATCCATCTTCAAATATTCTTCCTGTGATGTTCACACCAAAAGGAAGAGAGTCTTCCTCACCAAGAGGAAGTGTGATAGAAGGATTGCCTCCGAAATTAGCTAAAGTCATGATGTTCTCAAGGAAATCGCTTGTCTTTGACCAAGCTGCAGAGAGTTCGTTTATCTTCTTAGGTTTGCTAAAAGATGCAGGGGTGATAAAATAATCAGCTTTATCGAAGAACTTGTTTAGATTGTCAACTATCATTCTCCTGGCCTTCTGAGCTCTTGAAAACATCTCGTATACATTCTCTGAAAGAAGAGAGAAGGAACCGATGACAAATCTTCTTTTGATCAGATCTGAGAAACCAGCTGTCCTTGCTTCTAACATGTACTCAGAGTAGGTCTTGATATCTCCTTGAGGTTTAGGTCCGAATCTTATTCCATCAAGATTAGCATTGTTTGAAGTAGCTTCTGCACAGGAGATGATCATGTAAGTAGGATAAAGAGCATTCAGAAGTTCGATAGGGTAATCGTAAGCGATGACCTGATATCCTGCTTTCTCAATCTTCTTTAAAAGATCGTCAAAAGCTCTTCTCACCTTCGAAGAAGGAATGGAGTCTTTGACAGCTTTGAAATATCCTACTTTCGGAAGGGTGCGATGATGTTTAACAAACTTCTCATAGACATCCTTCTTTCTTCTTGAAGAGGACATATCCTTCTCATCGTGACCTGCTATAGCAGAGAGAATATATGCGCTATCTAAGACGTTTCTGGTGAAGTAACTGGGACAATCTAAAGAGGGAGCAAAGGGAAAAAGTCCATATCTTGAAACCCTTCCCCAAGTGGGTTTAAATCCGACCACCTGATTGTAGGAGGCTGGTTTTCTAACTGAATCTCCGGTGTCGCTTCCTAAAGTAAAAGGAACCATACCCAAAGCTATAGAGACAGCCGAACCTGATGATGAACCACCTGATATTCTCTCCTTATCATAAGGATTTAAAGTCGCTCCTTTATGAGATGTTGTGCCCGTTCCTCCCATAGCGAGTTCATCCATGCTGGTCTTTCCAATCAGAATCATTCCTCTTCTGTTGAGTTTAGAGATGACAGTCGCATCAAAAAGAGGAACATATCCGTTGAGGATGTTCGATGAAGCTGTGGTCTCTACTCCTTTTGTAGAGTAGTTGTCCTTTGCTAGATAAGGGATACCTTTTAAAATCTCATCTTCCTTGACCTCAGTGATGCTTTTAGCCTTCTTTAAAGCTTCCTCATAGCAGGTGGCTTCAAGGCAGTTGCAGCTATCGCTTTTGCAGTTTTCGATAGCTTCTTTGGTCAAATCTAAAGCGGTTATCTCACCGCTTACCAATCTCTTATGTAACTCATGTATTGAAAGACTATTTAAATTACTCATTTTCATTACCTACAACTTTCGGAAGTTTGATCTGATTTCCAATCTTAGTGTTGGAATTTTTAAGTAAATCGGTTGTCTTCACCGGCTTTACAGGTTTATCCTCTCTCATCTTGTGCTGATGGTCTTTGTATGGAAAAGTCATCTCCTGCATCTGATCTACTCCAGGTATAGATTTCAGATAATCTATCTGAGCTAAGACGGTGTCAAAATCGCTTAAAATAAGTTTGTCTTGCCCTTCGCTCAATCTAAATTTCAGACTGCTTGCACATTTATTAATGACATCTAGTGTAACTTTTATCATGACTCACCTCACAAAAGTATTTTCTCTTCGCTCTCTTCTATCAGCGATGAGATCTCATTTTCAGAGAATATTTTAACATTTAAAGCCTGTGCTTTTGTATACTTGCTGCCAGCTTTTTCTCCTGCTAATAAGAAATCAGTGTTTTTTGATACCGCCGAAGAAGAGATAGCACCTAAAGACTCTAACCTCTTTGTCATCTCTTCTCTTGAAACTGTTAAAGTTCCTGTGATGACAAATCTCTTTCCTTTGAAGAAATTATCTTTGACTTCCTTCTCTTTTTTAGAGAGAAAATTGACTCCGTTTTCTCTAAGCTTATTGATGACTTCGATGTTGTCTTTGTCATGGAAGTAATCGATTATTGCAAGAGAGGTTATCTCTCCAACATCTTCTAAAGTTGACAGAGTCTCTTTACTGCATGACATGATCTCATCTAATGAAGAGAAGTGTTTAGCAAGAATCTGGCTTGTCTTCTTACCTACCAGAGGGATATTCAAAGCTGAAAGCAGCTTATCTAAGCTGTTGGTTTTAGATCTCTCTATCTCAATCAGAAGATTGTCTAAAGTGATCTCTCCTATACCTTCAAAAAGCATTATCTCTTCTCTGTGATCCTTCAGTTTATAGAAATCAGATACGCTGTAAAGCAAGCCTTCATTAAAAAGTTGCTCGACAAGCTTATCACCAACTCCGTGAAAATCCATCCCCTTATCGGAAGCAAAGAAAGATAACTGATTGATTCTCTTGCTAGGACAGTGCTGGTTCACGCAGTAAATCTGACCTTGGACCTTTTTCAGTTTCTCATGGCAGAAAGGACAGGTGTCTGGAAATCTGTAAGGAACTGTGTTCTCTCTTTTTTCTAAGACGACAGATGAGATCTCCGGAATGACATCACCTGCTTTGTGTATGTAGACATAATCTCCTATTCTTATATCCTTGCTCTCAATGAAATCGCTGTTATTTAAAGTGACTCTTGAGATGGTGCTTCCTGAAACGATGACAGGATCTAAGATAGCAACCGGTGTCACCCTTCCTGTTCTTCCAACCTGCAGAATGATATCGTTGACCCTAGTTATCATCTCTTCAGGAGTGAACTTGTAAGCTATCTCCCACTTAGGAACTTTCATCGTGTACCCTATCTTGTCATAGAGAGTCATATCATCTACCTTGATGACAAGGCCATCGATATCGTAAGGAAGATCTTTTCTTTTTCTTCCGTACTCTTCAACGTATTTTATGACCTCTTCTATTCCGTCAGCCAACCTTCTTTCAGGATTGGTCTTAAAGCCGAGTTTCTCAATATAGTCCAAAGCTTCATGATGAAATTTAAAACCTAAAAACAGAGCTTCTGGCACATAGTACCAAAAAGCATCCAGTTTTCTTTTTTTGGTGACAGAAGGGTCAAGCTGCTTTAAAGAACCGCTGGCTGCATTTCTGCTGTTAGCAAAAAGAGGAAGGTTCTCTTTCTCTCTCTGTAGATTTAAAGAGTTGAATGACTCCTTAGGCATATAGACCTCACCTCTGACCTCTAGATCTCTTTTCTCATCGATGTAGAAAGGAACAGAAGAGATGGTCTTCACATTGCTGGTGACATCTTCTCCGATGTTTCCGTCACCTCTTGTAGATGACAAAACAAGCTGTCCTTTTTCATACTCAAGTGAACAGGCAAGACCATCTATTTTTAACTCGCACATGTAAGTGACCTTCTTTAAACCTGTTATCTTCCTGATAGTGGCATCGAAACCCAAAAGCTCTTCTTCATTGAAAACATCAGCTATTGAAAGCATATATTTTTTATGAGTCACCTTTGCAAAAGAAGAAGAAACCTCACCTCCAACTCTCATGGTAGGAGATAAAGGGTCTTTTAAGTCAGGCCTTTTCTTCTCGAGGATGATAAGTTCTCTCATCAGTGAATCATACTGGCTGTCGCTTACTGATGGTGCGTTTAAAGTATAGTACTCATGATTGTATTTGTTGAGCAATTCAGTCAGCTCTTCTACTCTCTTTTTCTCTTTATCTTCCATAGGAACCTCACAATTTCTTCAATGACATAGCGTTAGGAATTATTTTCTTAACGCATCCTTTTTCACCGTTGACACAATCGAAGAGGATGGAAAGAAGAGCTCTTCCGTTTCTATCCTCAATATTGATCACATTTCCCTTGCCGAAGGTGATATGTTCAACTTTATCACCTATCTTATAATCTGAGGTGTCTTTTTTTAGATAATCCGTCTTCCTATCATCTTCTTTTTTTAACATGCTCTTCAATCTGAAGGCAAAATCTTCTCTCCCAGAAGATTGTTCAAATGTCCTTTTCACTTTCAGCAGGTTCATATCCTCTAAAAAGATAGAAGGAGTCATATAGCTGTTGGTTCTAAAATCGTGACCGTATCTGTAGGACAAGAAAAGTTTCTCTTGAGCTCTTGTCATAGCTACGTAAAGAAGTCTTCTCTCCTCTTCTATATCGCTGTTTGAGGTGGCTCTTGAAGAAGGGCATATACCATTGTTGATACCTGCTACAAAGACGACTTTAAACTCCAGTCCTTTGGAGATGTGTCCGGTCATCAATTTAACTCTGTTATCATCCTTTATCTCATCTTGACTGGACTGCATCATCGCGTAAGATAAATAAGTGGAAAGAGAAGGAACTATCCTGTTTCCCTGATCATCGATATTCTCCTCACTCATATACATGCTGATAGAGTTGAAGACCTCTTTGACGTTATCTATCTTCTCACTTGAAGAGATGTCAGTGTACTTCTTATCTAGCATATCCTCTCTATCCAGTCTGTTGACAGCATCGAAAAAGCCTAACTCATCCAAGTAGGATCTGATCAGATGGATGAGATTATCCTTGTCTTTCTCTTCCTTGATTCTGTTTTCATATTTTTCATAAACGGAATAAAACTTGTTTAATTCAGATCTCGCTTTGCTGGTCAACCTTATATCTGAAGAGTGATATCTGAGATAAGAAAAGATGTTTTTCTCCTCTTCAGCTGTTGAAGGCAGATTCTCTTTGATCCTCTCTATAGAGGTTTCACCTATCCCTTTGCTTGGGAAATTGAGAATTCTCTTCATAGATATGTCATCGTGTGTGAAAAAGATCCTCAGGTAGGAGAGCATATCCTTGACCTCTGCTCGTCTGAAGAATGGAATTCCTCCATATATGACATAAGGAATCCCTCTTTTTGAGAGCCCTTTTTCGATACTGGCTGAGACATAATTCATCCTGTAGATGACTGCGATATCCTTATAGGAGTATCCTTCTGTTAAAAGAGCTTTTATCTTGCTTCCAATGTAATCACCCTCTTTATCACCATTGTCTGCTCCGTAGCACTCAGGTTCATCTCCTTTGATATTGAGATAGGAGTGAAGCTGCTTTTCTACTCTGTCGTTGTTGTGAGCGATAAGTCTGTTTGATAGATCGAGAATGTTCTGAGTAGATCTGTAATTATCATCAAGCACTATCGTCTGAAGATCCCTATAATCATTTACTAAAGAGTGTTTTATTATCTCATTTCTTGCTCCTCTCCAAGTGTAGATGGTCTGATCTGGATCACCCACTACAGTCAAAGAAGTGTTTTTCCCTACAAGGTATTTTGTGAGTCTGTACTGAACTGAGTTTGTATCCTGAAATTCGTCCACAAAAACATGGCTGTACCTGTTTGAATAATATGTTCTCACTTCAGGATATCTTTCCAAGATCAAAAGCGTGTAAAGAAGAAGATCATCAAAATCCAAGAGATTGGATTTCCTCAAGTAATCCTGATATTTACTGTAAGCATAATTCAGATCTTCAAAAGAGAAGACATCGTAAGAAGAGACATCGCTCGATGTGATATCTTCAGCTAAAATACCATCGTTTTTTAAAGATGATATCTTGCTGGTGACTGCTTTTACAAACTCTTTATTCGCACCATTTGTCATGGTCTTGAAGATACTTTTCAATATTTCTTTTCTATCATCTTCATCAGCTATCTGAAAATCCGGAGTGTATATATTGAGTATCGAGATCTCTCTTCTTAAAAACAGATAACAAAAACCATGAAAATTATTTATCAAAGGTGGTTTTGATGGATAACCGTTATCCGTAAGTAGATCGCTGACTCTCTGCTTCATCTCATCGGCTGCTTTCCTTGTAAAAGTGATGGCTAATATCTTGCTAGCAGGCACTCCTTGAGATAATAAATAGAAAATTCGATAGGTCAAAGTCCTGGTTTTACCAGTTCCTGCACCAGCGATAATTCTCAGATGTAAAGCATTCGAGGTGCACGCCTCATACTGTTTTTTATTAAGTAATTTTTCTAATTCCATATCCGATATTGTAACCTAAAAATTATAACAAAAAATACAGTGCCTTTTAAGCATTTCTTAAAAGAAAAAAAGAATAATCAAACTTGTTTAAAAAACCACCCACAATTACAAAAGAGCGCCTAACTCTTGATATTTTTAAGAAAAAAATTATAATAAGTTTGCTCGGAGGTTAAAGAATAAATGGCAAAGAAAGTTGTTATTAACAAAGATGATTGTTTCGGTTGCGGTGCATGCACAGCTACCTGTCCTGAAGTTTTCCAGATGGAAGATGATGGAAAAGCAGGTGTTGTCGCTCAGCCAAGTGATGAGCTTGATGCCGCAGTTGAAGATGCTGTCAATGGTTGCCCCGTCGCTGCCATCAAAGCAGAGTAATCAACTTTTTTCTGAGAAATAAAAAAGTGGGGATTTATCCCCATTTTTTTGTGCTCTTTTTACTCTTCAACTCTGCTGTCTTCTATCCCCTCTTTATCAAATTCAAAGTCATCGATAGTATCCAGATGCTTGAGCATTTTCTTGGTTCTGGTGCTCCTCAATGAATTGAGCTTTTCCTGTGCATTGTTGATGTTTTTTAAAGCATCATCTAAAACAGCAGTAAAATTAGAAAACTCTTTTCTCACATTGATGAGTAGCTCATAGATATCTGCACTCTTTTTCTGGATTGCAAGTGACTTAAATCCCATCTGAAGAGCATTCAACAAAGCTGTGAATGTTGTTGGTCCGGCCACATTGACTTTGTAATCGTTTTGAAGCTCTTCTATCATGTTCAAAGATATGACTTCAGCATAAAGTCCCTCGATTGGCAAAAACATGATAGCAAAAGATGTGGTATTAGGTTCATCAATGTATTTATCGTGGATATCTTTTGCAAACTGTTTGATGCTGCTTTTCAGTTTCTTTCTAGCTTTTTCAATCTTATCTTTATCACCTAGATCTATTCCTTCCTGTATCTCTATGTAATCGGTGGTAGGAAATTTTGAATCGACAGGAAGATAGATAAACTCTCCTTCACTCTTCCCTGGCATCTTGATTGCAAACTCCACTCTATCTTTTGTACCAGCTTTAGTAGAAATCTCGCTTTCATACTGATTAGGAGAGAGGATCTGAGTGATGATATTTCTCAATATGACCTCTCCTGATATACCCTTGGTTTTGACGTTGGTCATAACATTTTTTAGATCACCGACATCCTTTGCTATACCTTTTAGTTCACCGATTGATACCTCTACTGTACCAAGTTGTTTGATGACGCTGTCGATATTATCTTTGAGTGTTTTGCTAAGTGTATTATCCAGTTTATCAGCGACTTCATTCTGTATCATTAAAAGTTTCTCACTGTTATCTTTTCTTATGCTCTCCAGTGAGCTACTAATGCTCTTCTCTAAAGATAACAGGCTCTCCTTTAAATCATTTTTGATGGTGAATAGCTCATTTTTAATATTATCAATAGCTGCTTTATTGTTGTTAAAAAGAACATCTCTGGTTCTGTCATTATTATCTGAAAGAGTTTTGATCACTTCTAACTGGTTTTTAGAGATACTTTGAAAAATACTTTCTCTCATAGAATTTATCTGTTTTTCTTCTCTTTCAATATCCTGTCTTAAATTAAAAAATGATGTCTCTAATAACTTGTCAAGAATCCGGAGTTTGCTATTTATATCTTCAATACCATCTCTTTTTTCTTCATGAACGTTGTTCTTTTTATTCTTCAGCAGATAGAAAATGATTATTCCTACTGCAATCAAAATCAAACACTGAAGAACAATGATACTGATTGTAAATGCCATATATACCCCCTTATCTCTTACACCATGTATTTGATCATCTATTTTTCGATATTATCTTTTTTATTAGTACACAGTTTTTTTATCTCTTCGATAGTTGAAGAATCGATCTTCACATATTCTTTTTCTTTCATCCTGCCTATGACAAGAGGCCCTATTCTCACTCGAGTCAAGGATAAGACAGGATGAGAAAGAGAAGACATCATATCTCTGACCTGTCTTTTCTTTCCTTCGTGCAGAATGATAGAATAAGTTGAAGTTTTCTCTTTTTTATTGTCTTCTATCAGAGTAGCTTTACAAGGATACGCCTTATATCCTCTCCTTGTAACATAAAGACCTTCTTCAAGTTTTTTTATCTCATCACCTTTAAAATTGTTCTTGCATACAGCGATGTACTCTTTTTCTAAAGAGGTAGATGGATGAGTGATAAGGTTAGCAAATTCTCCATCGTCAGTTACAATGATCAGTCCTTCTGAAAGATAATCTAATCTTCCTGCGGAGAACAATCTTGAACTATCATCTATCAGTGAAAAGATCGTCTTCCTATTCTGAGGATCATCTCGGGTGCAAATGTATTCTCTGGGTTTGTTCAACAGATAATACACGTGTTCTTTCTTATCGGTATTGATGACTTTATCATCGATCTTTATGATGTCTTCTTTAACAAACTTTCTTCCTAATTCAACTACGACATCATCGTTGACTTTAACTCTTCCTTGTAAGATAAGCTCTTCTGCTTTTCTTCTTGAACAGTATCCGTAATCAGCAATAAGTTTCTGTAATCTAATCTTCTCCATCTTCTCTCCTTATCCATAGCGGCTGTACTTCAAATCTGTTTTTATTCAATTCCAGTTCTTCTTTAAATGCAAGTAAATAGCTGTTTAAATATAATCTTTTAGCTATATCTTTTGAAAACCTTTTATCTCCTAACAGTGTTAAATTTCTGTTTTTCAGAGCAATTCTTATCTGGTTATGCCTACCTGTTTCTATTTTAATATCTAAAGCAGTACCGATGTTAATGTAATTAATGGCTTTGACAAAAGTGATACTTTTTTTACCATTTATTTCATCTATGAACCTGAATTGAGTATTTATTGGAATCTTCTCTTTGATCACTGCTTCATATCTTCTTTCGACTTCTCGGTTCTCAAACTGTTTTTGAAGAAGTGTTTTATATCTGATATTTTTTGCAAAGACCATCACACCGCTTGTCTCATAATCTAATCTGTGGACAATGAAACACTCTTCATTCTTTTTTCTCAGATACATCTGAAGATAAAAAAGAAGATTCGCTCTTCTAGTCTTGATATCATCTGTAGCGACAGAAAAAACTTCTCTGCTCTTATTTACAGCGATGATATTTTCATCCTCGTAGATTATCTCGTATGCTTTTCTTTTCATGGCAAAATTATTATTTCATATTTTATATGTAAAACATATACTTTTTAAAATATAACACAGTGATAGAATTTTTTTGACATTATTCTTTAAAGATATCGACTTTATTTTTTAATATTATATCTTGAATATAAACTTAAATAATGTTATCATTATTCGGCTTGGGTGCATAGCTCAGCTGGTTAGAGCGTTTCCTTCACACGGAAGAGGTCAACGGTTCAAATCCGCTTGCACCCACCATAAGACTCTAAAAAAATGCCAACGTAGCTCAGCTGGTAGAGCAACTGATTTGTAATCAGTAGGTCGCAGGTTCGGGTCCTGTCGTTGGCACCACTATTTTTCAGGCAATATGATAAGTATTGTCTTTTTTTCTTTTATTTAAATCTGTTATGAAATAATGATAATAAAACTCATGTCTTTATCTGAAGATATTATCTGATTTGAATATTGCAAATACTATCAACCCTGATCATCTGATTGTCGAACCTACTCCTGTAGGTTCGCTTACAAACATAAAAAACAATCTGAATAAAATAGCTTACGAATCTGTTGAGATATTGAAACCTATCTGCATTGTAGATGGTATAAGTGTTTTAAATAGAACATGTCAATTCAACGACATCTTTATCGATCAGATAAAACAGAGCTTTTCTATCTTCGTATCAAAGATGAAAAAAACAAACAGTGAAGAGAAAGATTTCGTTTATAAAAAATTGCATGCTCTTAATTCCATCTCTCCCATATACAGAGATGATTACTAAACATTCTCTAAAGAGTTTTTCTTAGATCTTTTAAAAGATCTCTCCGAGAGAAAAGAGATTGTTCAAGAGAAGAAGATGGTAGAGATGAAAAGCGTATCTTTCACTGATATAAAAATACCCAATCCTGTTTTTCTGATAAACCTTTTAGATGAAATATCAATGGATGTGTACGGAGATATAAAGAGAGCAAAAGGTTTTTTCTCAGATGATGCGCGATGTTATCAATTCGATTATGTAGACTCTCCATTCGAAAAGAGAGTTTGAAAAAAAGACAGAAAACTTGTTTTTATCGGTCTATCTGTTGACAAAAAAAAATAGAAAAACTGCTAAACTCATCAGCAAGAATCGATGATGACGACTGATAAAAATAGTTATAATCTCTTACTGATTAAAACAATTTGATGCTTTAAATACAAAACTTATGAAAACAAAAGCTCTATAAAATTCTAAAATTATAAATGAATACGAAAATCATACGATATAAGAAATCGTATGATATAAAATGAATTGACATCTTTTAAAAAATTAAGGTAAATCATTATGAAAAAGAAATCTTATATGGCATTTTTAACAACCTTTACGTCCTAAACTGCTCTTCTGTTCCTTCCTCTTCAACTACAACAGTAGAAAACGATAATTTCTCTTCGGCAAACTTCAATAATTATGCTAATTCATCAATAAATACTTATTAGTATAAAAAAAGAGAGGCAAACCCTCTCATTAGCACTTTATACTGCATTTCAACCATATATTTGACATACAGTTGAACCAGTACGGCTCATTCGTCCGCAGTAATATTGTAAGAAAAAACTTTTAAAAAACAAGGAGGAAATCAAAAAATGTTAAAAAACATACCTGAAAAGATAAAAAGCATTTATGATTTTGCTTATTTTCCTAATATAAGATTAAATAATTCTATCTGTTATTTTTATGATAGTAATTTTGACAATATAAATTTTAAGAAATTAGATGCATTCACTCCTCCTTCATCAGACTTTTACAAATTTGATGCATTAGATATATTCAAACGTTCCCGATCTGATATTCTTTTGGCCATGGTATATTCCCCCTATTCAAAGAATATACCAAGTCCAAAATCAATATGTCGTGCTATCGAAGTGTCCTGAATTGATGTATACAAACGAGTAGTCTTCACATATAAAAAAAGACAGAGCATCACCTGAACTGTCCAAAAACTTATAATATAAACGTAAGCGTCAAAATTCTACACACTTTCCAAGAAAGCGATAAAAAAAGATAATACTTCATGGAGGTGCTCTATGAAGTGCAATACATATTTAGAAGAATTCAAGATAGATATTGTCAAACAGTATCTATCAGGAAAACAGCAGAAGGATTTACATGCTGAGTATGGCTTAAGTAAG
>JALEUS010000070.1 GCA_022780765.1 Bacilli bacterium
TTGGCTTTCTCATCACACAATGTCTTAATTCGTATTATGCTGTTAGGCATTATATTGATAATTCGTTTATAATAATTGGTTTCTTCAACGATTTTATGAACGTTAAACTTCATGAGAATTGATTCTAATAGGAACATCAAAAACAATATCACTGATAAAATTTGATTGCATAGCTTTCGCTTTCTTCTGTTGCAGATCTTCCATAAGTACCTCTAATTTATTTCACTGTAGTAATTTAGTCTCTTAAGCACCCGATGGGAATGACATAAACTCCGTCTTCGCGCTTGTAACCATATTCTGTTCCGGTAATCACAATTTTTAAATCGGGCAGTCGGATAGGACATTGTTTTTCCGTCTTATTGTATTCCGATATAAGCCGTTCGATTTCACATAAATGCTTTGCACCTAAATCAATTTCACTCGAACCGAGCTTGAACTCAATCAATGCATATTTCCCGTTATTCAAATGCAAAACACAGTCAGCTTCAAGTCCGTATCTGTCGTGATAATAAGATATTTCTCCGCCAAGCGCGGAGCTGTAAATTTTCAAATCTCTGATACAAAGTGACTCAAATAAAAAACCGAGCGTTTTGAAGTCAGTATTGAAATAATCGGGCGATAGTCCCATTGCCGCAACGGCAATTGACGGATCAATAAAGTTTCTTTTTGCTGATGAGCGAATTGCCGTTTTGGAGCGAATTGAAGGACACCACGCTGAAACGTCGTCAATAATGTAGAGTTTCTCAAGTGCATCGATATATTCCGCTATTGTTTTTTCGGAAACAAAGCAAGTTGACATTACGTCGCGGTATATTGTTTTTAAATCCGAAAGCGTACAAATATTTCTTGCATAAGAACGTAGGATTGTTTTTGCCCACTTCGGATTACGCTTGACTTTATCAACATTGGAAATATCTGTTTTGTAGGTTTGCACGAATAAATCTTTTGCGATTTCCAATTGATAATCACCTAAATCATCAGACACACTTGCCGGCCAACCGCCACGACAAATAGCAAAGATAAGGTCGTCAATGGTTAAGTTTGAAATACAACCGTTAAAGTTTTCGGGACTATTAAATAATTCCGATAATGAAATCGTACCATTTGATTCTTCGCTCTCGTAAAGGCTCATAGGATACATTGTCATTGTAGAAATACGCATAGTCCCGGTATGCGGAGTTTCCACAGTTTGCGACGAAGAGCCTGTTAAAATATAAAGTCCTTTTTCGCCGCAATCATCTACCGACTTCCTTATAGCTCCCCAAAGTTTTGGCGCATCTTGCCACTCGTCAAACAAGCGCGGATTAGCTCCAATCAAAAGTTTTGACGGCATTTCTTTTGCTACTGTCAAATAGCTTTCACGTTTATCTTCGTCCTGAAATTCAATGACGCTTCTTGCTTTTTGTTTTGCAGTTGTGGTTTTACCGCAACCTTTCGGCCCTACAATAAGCGTAGCTCCAAATGTTTTTAATTTAATATCCAACAATTTATCAGCGATTCGCTTTTTATACTGTTTCATTTAACACCTCAAAAACAATATAACACAATCACAAAAAAAAATAATAGTATTTCTATAATTTGTGGCAATATATTTCCATAATTTGTGGTTATTATTTACGACTATTTGTGCAAAAATCAAAAATTAGCTTTACCTATTGTTCTAAAGTCGAGTTCTCACAAATCTTAAATTTTTAGAAAACTCTTTACTTGATTCCAAAACGATGGTATATCGACTATTTTCCAAAAGTGATCAGATCCGGATTTTGCACTAATATATAACAAAATATTAAAAATTTCTTACTACAGACAGTCAACCGACAGTCCCTAAAATGAGTGCTTTTTCTGGACTTGTGTATTGCGCGTACTGCCAACAAAAGATGTATTTATCCGTTGTACTACAATGAAGCAAAAGGAATACTTCAATTGTTCATCATACCGCAAGAAGAAATAGCAACCTGTACTTCTCATCAGATTACCATTGAAGCCGTAGAACATTTTGTCCTAACAAATCTTCAAAAAGTGCTTGCATTTGCAAAAGACTGTGAATAAGAGTTTTTTGTAAATTGCACAGAACGCAAAGGAAAAGGAACTACAGAAGAAACTGCTAATGCGAGCACAGAAACTTCAAGAAGCTGAAAAACGAATACAAAATTTTGACCGTATTATACAAAGAATCTATGAAGACAAAGTATGTGGGGATCTTAGGGAAGAATGGTTTGTAACAATGAGCCAATTCTATAAGCGAGAACAATAGGAACTAAAAGAGGGTGTTAAAAACAAAAGTAAAAGCAAGTGAAAGAACAGTTAGACAACGTAACACGGTTTATACATTCGGTTAAAAAAGTAGTCGTTTACCAAGTGGAAAAGATAAACGGACGCAAACGTAGCGGATAGACTTTTACTTCAACGGCGTAAGGAAAATATTTCTGCTCAAGCAAAACAAAAGAAAAAGGTATAGCATTTCTGCTATACCGTCTATCTTAGGAATTTAATAATCCCTATCCGCATTGTCGCTAACGTATCTTTTTTTTAGCTAGCAGAGCTAGCAGAGCTAGCGGAAGTATTTGTTGTGATGTTTGATTCCTCATGATAGATGCTGAAGTTATATATATCATACATCGACATGATGACATCTGTTTTGTTTGAAGGAGTGTATTTACCTACTGTTCCAAAGATAACTTTGGTAGGTTTGTAGAGATTGTACTTTTCTTCGGTTTTTGCTTTGGAGTACTGGACGAAACATGGAGTAGGAATCGTCTTGTCAGAAGACTCGATAGCAGTATAATCGATTTCGAAATTGCTGTCTTTGACCGTGGAATTCTTATGACCATCGTCCTGATTTAAGTAGACATCTCTGAAAGCGTTTTGCATCAGATCCACCTGCTGCTGAAGAGTGATATCTTCATTCTTGTAATAGGTAGCAGGATTATTTGATTCAGAGGTTGTACTAGCATCTTTATCTCCTGGCACCCATCCGATGTTGATGGTGTAAAATCTCAATCTTCCGGAAGCCTCGGTGTTGGTCTTGCTATACCACCAGTCCAGTGAACTTTGCATAGTTGTGCAGTTGTCGCAGTTGTCTTTGTAGAACATAACAACGAAACCTTCGTTGTTCTCAGACCACTGTGAATTGTCATTTCCAACGACACCGTTGCAGTCTTTATCCTCACCATTGATAAACTTCTGGAATCTGTCGTAATTGATACGATGATCTTCATAGAAAGTTATGGTATTGTTTGTTGTCGCACTCTTGACAGCAGAGACAATGTAAGGGATAGAGATGACCAAACCCACGACGACAGCAACAATCAAAAGAACCTGTAACCAGGCTGCGGACTTGAACCATTCCCAGGTGGCTACAGCATTGGTCTTAGCTTTGCTATTCTTTCTTTTTACTTGTACATCACTATTCTTATTAAGGTTTTCTTTTTCTCCCATGAGTCAACCTCCAATATCTTGAATTACACACACAAATGTTATTTTTGAAAAATGGTGCCCCGTGCCAGAATCGAACTAGCGATTGGTCCTTACCATGGACCCGTTATACCACTTAACTAACAGGGCATCAATAAAAACAACATAAAATACTATAAACAATCACTGTCTTTTTGTCAATGTAAAAACGGAGTAGTCAATGATATTTTTTATAAATAAATCAGAGGGGAGAAATGGTTTAGTAATCAGCATTTAAGTTTTATACTTTTATATAAATTTTTATCTATATGTAAACTAAAAGTTCCTTGACATTAAAAAATATTATAACTATATTTTTCATTGCATAATAATTCTTTATAATTAGACATTTGTAAAGATGTTAAATCATATTTTTTAAGGAAGGGAAAAGAACATCGAATTATTATGTGAAAGGAGATAATTAATGACAAGATTACTTAAGTATCTTAAAAGCATCGACTATATTTTTCTAGCGATCGCTGCTGGTTTAGTTGTCCTTCAGGTTTATTTAGAGCTGAAGATACCTGATTTCACAGCTGAGCTGACTACTCTTGTGACTCAAAACAATGCCCCTGACCTGCTTGCAAAGACACTGCAAAACGGTGGGTTGATGATTCTCTGTGCTTTCTCATCATTGGTGTGTTCTATCATCTGTTCCTTTTTGATTTCCAGTATGGCAAGTCATCTTACGATGAGTATCAGAGATGAGATATATAAACACATCTTGAGCTTTTCTAGTGCAGAGATACACAGATTTCATACCTCTTCTTTGATAACCAGAACGACAACCGATGTCGTTCAACTTCAAAACTTCACCAACATGGGTGTGCAGATGCTTATCAAGGCTCCTGTTATGGCAATCTGGGGAATATGTAAGATATCAGCCACTAAACTGTCATGGACTATGGCGACTATGATAAGCGTCATAATACTTGTCGTGTGCGTCGGTATCGCTGTTTGCATCTGTCTTCCCAGATTCAAGAAGATTCAGAAGCTCACAGATGAACTCAATGCTAGAACCAGTGAAAACATCACCGGTGTCAGAGTCATCAGAGCTTTCAATGCTGAGAAATTTCAAGATGAAAAGTTTGCTAAAGTCAACAAAGATATTACTTTAAACAACATGGTCTCCTCCAAGACTATGTCAATCATCATGCCTCTTATCAATCTGATTATGAACAGTTTAATATTAGCTATCTACTGGATAGGAGTGATCATCGTAAATGATATACCTGCTGACAGTGCAAACATAGGTGAAGTTCTCTTCCAGAGAGCAACTCTTTTTGGACACATGATATCCTTCACCTCATACGCTATGCAGATAATCATGGCGTTCATGATGCTTGTGATGGTGTTTATTCTTCTTCCTAGATGCATCATCTCATGCAAACGTATCAATGAAGTATTGGATGTCAAGTCTGATATTCAGGATGGAGAGCTTCAAGATGAAGAGGTTAAAGAAGAAGGGAAGATATGTCTAAAAAATGTCTTCTTCTCTTTTACAGGCGATGATCATTATGCTTTAAAAGATATAAATCTTGAGGTCAACAAAGGTGAGACTGTTGCAATAATCGGACCTACCGGTTGTGGAAAAACAACATTGATCAATCTGATGATGAGATATTATGATGCCACTTTAGGCGAGGTTAAAGTCGACGATCATAACGTCAGAGAATACAAGCTAGATGATCTCAGAAAAAGATTCTCTATAGCCACTCAAAAAGCGATGCTCTTTAAAGGAACAATCAAAGAGAACATTGCTTTCGGTAAAAAGGATGTTGATGAAGAGAAGTTGAATAAAGCGATGGAGATTGCATCATGCGACTTTGTTTCATCCCTTGAGAAGAGAGAAGACAGTGAGGTTGCACAGGGTGGAAGCAATTTCTCAGGTGGACAGAAGCAGAGGCTTTCTATTGCAAGAACCCTGTATAAGGATAGCGAGATAATGGTATTCGATGACACTTTCTCAGCTCTTGATTACAAGACCGATTTTCAGGTCAGAAAGAAGATACACGACAATCTCAAAGATAAGACTGTCATCATCGTCGCTCAGAGAATAGGAACGATTAAAAACGCAGACAAGATCGTTGTCATGGAGGAAGGAAAGATTCTCGCTACCGGAAAGCATGAAGAGCTTTTAAACACCTGTCCTGCTTACAAAGAGATAGCTATGTCTCAACTGTCAAAGGAGGAATTACAATGAAAAGAAGTAAAAAGATTCCTGCTGATAAAGAGAAGATAAACATCAAGGAGATGATGAAGGTCTTAAAGAAGGGAAAGAAATTTCTCCCAGCAATGATCATCGCATCTGTTCTTGCTATCGTATCTTCAGTCATCGCTATTATTTCTCCTCAGAGGCTTTCGACGATGGTAGATATCATTCAAGAAGGTATCAGATCGATAGATGGTATAAACTTTAATACATTTCTCACTCAAGGCATCATCTTGTTAGTGTTTTTTATAACCATGGCAGCCTGCTCATATGCTCAGCAGTTCATCATGGCTGATATTACTCAGAAGATGTCTTATCTGCTGAGAAAAGAGATAAATGAGAAGATCGATAGATTACCTCTTTCATTCTTCGATAAAAACACTGTCGGAGATATCATCTCCCGTGTGACAAACGATGTTGATACTATTTCTCAGACCTTAGGTTCAGCTGTCGCAACTATGCTTGAAGCTGTGGTCATGTTCTTCGGTGTTCTCATCATGATGTTTGTAACTAACTGGCTTTTAGCTCTGGTTTCAATGGGAGCATCCATCTTAGGATTTGTCATCGTCTCTATTGTCATCACTCACTCTGAGAAGTACTTCAAGAGAAGACAGAAAAATCTTGGTGAGATGAACGGAAGGATTCAAGAGGACTTCTCTAACATCAAGATAATCACCGCTTACAATGCTAAAGAGTACGCAACTGAGAAGTTCTCAGCAATCAATAAAGAGCTCAGGAAGAACAACAAGAATGCAATGTTCTTAAACGGATCGATGATGCCACTTATGAACTTTGTAGGAAATCTTTCTTACGCTTTAGTGTTCATCATCGGTATTGCGATATCTTTGACTGATTCATCTTTGATCACTTTTGGAATGATCACTTCATTTACTATCTATGCAAGACTTTTCTCTCAACCCCTTCAGTCTGTTGCACAGTCGATGTCTTCTCTTCAGCAGACAAGCGCAGCCTCTTCCCGTGTCTTCGGTCTGCTTGAAGAAAAAGAGATGGAAAATGAGGATGGAAAGACAGCTACAATTGAAAATGTTATAGGAGATGTGAGATTTGAACATGTAAACTTCTCCTACACTCCCGAAAAAGAGATCATCAAAGACTTCAACGCTTCCTTAAAAGCTGGTATGAAAGTTGCTATAGTCGGCCCTACAGGTGCAGGAAAGACGACTATGGTCAATCTGCTCATGAGATTTTACGAGGTGAACAAAGGTAAGATCTACATAGATGGTGTTTCGATAGACACAATGAGAAGAGAGACCGTTCATTCTCTGTTTGATATGATACTTCAGGACACCTGGTTATTTGCAGGAACTATAAGAGAGAATCTCATATTTAATAAAGAAGGTGTTGAAGATGAGCACCTATACTTAGCTTGCAAAGCTGTCGGTTTAGCGTCTTATATCGATTCACTAAAAGATGGTTTTGATACTGTGATCGATCCTACTCTTTTATCAGAAGGACAGAAGCAACAGCTGACCATCGCTCGTGCACTGATTGAAAATGCTCCTCTTCTGATCCTTGATGAAGCTACTTCATCTGTCGATACCAGAACTGAGATCAAGATCCAGGAAGCCATGGACAGGCTCACCAAAGGAAGGACCAGCTTTGTCATCGCTCACAGGCTTTCAACTATCAGAAACGCTGATGTCATCCTCGTCATGAAGGATGGTGATATAATCGAGCAAGGAAATCATCAAGAGCTGTTAAAGAAGAACGGATTTTACGCTTCCTTGTACAATTCACAGTTTGAGACTGTTTAATTCAAATTTTGAAAAATTGATAGATTCTCTTTTTCAATACCTCTGACGTGGAAAGTCTCGTATTTGAGGATGTTGACAAGACCTATCTTAGATGGATTCTTTTTAACATCCTTTTTCTTTGCGATATAGACAGTACCATCTTCAAGGTGTGAAAGATACAAAGCTAATTGACACGCTAGATTTATCGCTTTATTTAAATCAGTGTATTCCAGGATGACAACATGGCTCCCAGGATAGTCTTTCACGTGGATGAAGATGTCATCTTTTTTAGCTATCTTAAAAGTCAGTTCTTCATTTTGAAGACCGTTGTTTCCATATCCTATTTTGCAGTAATCACATTTCAGATAGTGGGGAGCATAGCTTTTCTTTTTTAAGACGGATTTTACAGAGCTGTTCTTTCCTCTCAGATAATTTAAAGAGATGAGTTCTGCTTTCAGTTCGATGATATCTCTTGGAGTGCCATCTCTGGCTTCCATCTCTTTTTTCTTGAGGTAAAGTATCTCCTCTTCACATCTTTTTTGCAAGTCAGATAAAATCTTTACCGCCATCTTCCCTTTGTTATATTTTTTAAAGTAGAGATTTGCATTTTCAACAGGAGTCAACAAAGGATTTAAAGGTATAGAAAGGCCGTCTTTACAGAGCATTTCATCCTCTTTTGATATCTCTGTCTGATATAGGAGGATGGTTTGACCATAGAGCATATACATCTGATAATCCTTGTTGTTTTGATAATCTTTTTCAAGTTTTCCTCTCTTTTTGATGGCGAACTTGATGCTCTTATCTATTGTTTTTAAAAGTTCTTTTTCTTTTTCTATCTTTGCTTCGTTTTTCTGATCAGTGACAAAAAGAGAATAGATATCTTCTAAAGAGATCTTTTTCATGGAGTCATCAAATTTAAAAGGAAGAATATCTCCATTATTTAAATAAAGTTCTTTTCTATCTCGCATCTCTTTAAAAAACTCGTGAGGTGCAACAGATGGATTCTTTTCAAGGTAGGAAATGGAGTATCTGTATGTGCTTCTGCAGATGAAGGTCTGATAGGAAAGAAGATCATCGTCATCAGGAAACTCTCTGTCATCTGGAAAAGAGTATGTGCTGTTTCTTGTAAGGAAGATGTCCTTTTCAAAATCTATCTTCTCGTGAAAAAGAGAGATGATCTTGTGATCTTTATCTACAAGAAGACAGTTGGGTTTGTAAGGGATAATGTTGAATATCAGATAGTATTTGCTTATCAAAGTATCAAAAGATCTCTCATCGCTGATAAGCTCAAAGATGATGGTTCTCTCTCCTTTAATCTTTCTTATAGATTTCACTTTGAAATAGGATATCTTTTTGAGATTGTTAAAAAAAGGAGTGTTCTCATTGATCTTTGTAAACTTCTCTTCACTCAGAGTGATGAAAGGTTCATTTGGTCGAAGAGAAAAGACGATAGCTCCTCTTTTCCTTCCTTCTTTCATATCTTCTAAGTCGAAAGAGTACGGTAAAGCGTAGAGATTTTTTCCTATTGCTAAAGGAGATGATAGACGAGAAGAGAGAACTCTCTTCTCTATGTTTTCAGCGATGGTGTCAAGACAGATGGAACAGATTGCCATAGTTATTTTTTGAAACTGAGAAGATCTCTGCTAACGTATCCATTATCTTTATCTATCTTAGCAAAGAAGTGATTGAGAATATTTAAAAGAAGAGAAATAGTAGATGCATATATGACAAGAAGCAGAGCTTGTGTTTTGTTTAAGAAGCGGAAATCTATTCCAGTAAACTGCATTGACAGAGAGTAGGGTATGTTTGTTTTCTCATAGATGATAAGATATGAATCCGGAGGAGAAGAAAGCGATGGGATAAGTGGAATTGCAAACACCCACACTACAAAGATTACCCAGAGAGCCATATTCAATATCGATCGGTATCTGTTTAAAGGATAGCAGCAGGAGTAGACCATTATCAAAGCTACCAGAGTTATGGTGATGACATTGAAGGTAGTAAAAGATTCTGCTTCTCCTGCATAACCTTTGATTCCTAAAAAGTCAGTCATTTTAAATGTGTAGTTTAAAGATAGAGCAAATATCATACAAAGAGCAGCAGGAAGAGCTCTTGAAAGGGTGTTTTTGATGAAGTTTCCTCTTATGATCTGATTGTTTTTCTGCAGAGCTAAGAAGAAAGAAGGTATACCTATACCGACGACTTCAAAAAGCATCATGTTGTTTGTGGTGAACGGATATTTCAGCTTCAGAGATATACAGATGATTGTGAAGAGGATAGCAAACAATGTCTTCATCAAGAAGAGAGATGAAGATCTCTGGATGTTATTGATGACTCTTCTTCCTTCAGCAACTATGCACGGCATAGAGGCAAAGTTTGAATCTAATAACACCAGGTGGGCAACGTTTTTAGCTGCGTTAGACCCATTAGCCATAGCTATTGAGCAATCGGATGATTTCATAGCTAAGATATCATTGACTCCATCTCCTGTCATACCGACAGTCTTTCCTTTCTCCTTCAGAGTTTCGATGATGAAGGCTTTCTGTTCAGGAGAGACTCTTCCAAAGACCGTATACTCTGTGACGATCTCTTTTAATTCTGAAAGAGGCATTCCTTTAAGTGAGATGCACTTCTGTGCGTTAGGAACCTGACACTTTTTTGCTATCTCACTTGCGGTGAGGGGATCATCTCCTGAGATGATCTTTATATCGACTTCATTTTCAACAAACCACTTGATGGTGTCAGGAGCTTCTTCTCTTACATGATCTTCTAAAGCGAACACAGCAATAGGTTTCAGCTTTCCTTGAATGAGCATGTCCTGACCTTTCAGTTCTTTTAAGGTGCGAGCAAACAGTACTATTCTGTATCCCTTCTTCTGCATAGTCTTGATATATGAGGTGATAGTTTCATACTCTTCTAAATTATCTAAGACATATTCAGGGGCACCTAAGATAAATGTCGCATAATCTCTGAAGGTGACAGCAGAGAGCTTTCTTTTTGATGAGAAAGGAAGAACTATGCTAGCTTGATATTCGTTGTTGAAAGGATAGACGTTAGCTAAAGCAGCTGATGTCTGATTGCTCTCTTTAAATGAGTTTAAAAAAGAACCCATCACTTTATATAAATCGGTTGTCTTATCCAAGATCTTGATATCAGCTACTCTCATAGTTCCATCTGTCAATGTACCTGTTTTATCTAAGCAGAGAGTGTTTACTCTCGCTAGCATCTCTATGCAGAAGAGATCTTGAACTAAGGTCTGTTTCTTTGCTAAAGTCATAGCACCGACAGCTAAAGCGACAGAGATGAGGAGATACATACCAGCAGGTATCATCGAGATTAGAGATCCTGCTGTTGAAGAGATGTCCTGCTTTGCTATTTCAAAACCTATTGAAGTGGTTTTTGATAATTCCATCCACTGAGTTGCAAAAAGAGCACAGCCTAGAGGAATGATGATGATAGAGACGACTTTGATGATAGTGTTTAAAGACTTGGTGAGCTCTGACTTTCTTTTTGAAACAGTCTTAACTTTTGCTTGAAGACCGTTTGCATAGTTGAATTTTCCCACTTTGTTAGCTTTGATAGTAGCTGAACCTGAGACGACGTATGATCCTGCCATAATCTCATCGTTGATACCTTTTTTAATCGGTAAGCTTTCACCGGTTAAAAGAGATTCATTGACCTCGAGCTGTCCATCTAAAATAATACCGTCAGTAGGTATCTGATCACCTATTTTAATCAGGTAGATATCATCCAGCACAAGATCGTCAGAACTGATCTGAACAGTTTTTCCATCTCTTATAACTGAGACAGATTGCATATTGACTAATTTGAGTTTATCTATTGTTTTTTTCGACTTTATCTCTTGGAAAATTCCAATAAGTAAATTTATTAAAATGACACCGAAGAAGATGGTCTGTGTCCAGAGTTGAAAGCATAGCAAAGTCAGAAAGATAGCAAACTCGAGAATGTTGAAGAAAGTTAAAGTATTGCGAAGAATGATCTTACCTATGCTCTGAGAATTGGTGTTCTCATCTCTGTTGGTGAGATTATTATCAATTCTATCCTTCACCTGCTGATCGGTTAAACCTGAACCTATATCAGGTTGATATCTGATGACATCGCTGGGGATAATCTTTTCAATATTGGTGGAGTTTGTCTCTTTTTTGTACTCCAAAGTGCCGTCAAAGAATTTTTTTACCTTGGTAAGAAATGATTCTTTCTTAGTATTCTCTTCCTCGTTTTTCTCGTAGTTAAAAGAGTTCTCTTTCTCTTCTTCGTTATTTTCTTTTTTAATCTCTTTTTTTACAGAGAGATCTTCTATCTCTTCTTGATTTTCATTTAACTCTTCTTCACTCATCTTTTTTTGCCCCCAGAGTGCAGGACAACATGATGTTTTCTGCAGCGAGCTTCATATGACTCTTTTGCACCGACTAGGATAGTGGGATCATCTATGTCAGCAGGTTTGCCATCTATCAGTCTCTGTGTTCTGGTAGCTGCCATGGAACAGACTGTGCATATAGCTGTCAGTTTGGTCACTATTTCCGCTCTTGTGATAAGTTGAGGCATAGGACCAAAAGGTTCACCTCTAAAATCGAGATCTAATCCAGCGACGATAACTCTTTTTCCAGCGTTAGCTAGATCTTCACAGATCTGCACTATCTCATCTGAAAAGAACTGAACTTCATCTATAGCGATGACATCTACATCGTCAGTTATATAGGAGAGGATCTCTTTACAATCGTTGATGGCATAGCCTTGATACTTCATACCGGAGTGAGAGGAGATAGCGGATTTATCGTATCGATCATCGATCTTTGGTTTAAAAGCCATTATCTTCTTTTTTGTGTAAGTCAGAGTGTTTACTCTTCTGATGAGCTCTTCACTCTTTCCTGCAAACATAGGCCCAGTAATGACCTCTATCCATCCGCTCTGATACTGTTGATACATAAAGACACCTCTGCACTTAATATACAAATAAATTCAAAAAACAAAAAATTGATAAATTATGAAACTAATACACATCTTCCTGATTGTCTGAAGGAATGACTACATCATCAGGTTGATTCTCATCGTTAAGCAGTTTTGGAAGTGTTTCAGTTGCTTTTTTACTGCTCTCGTTTATTAAAAGCTTGTTGTCTCTGTGAACACCGATTCCATAGAAGATGATAGAGGAGAGAATGAATCCTAAGATAAGAAAAGCTATTGTCACAATCCACTCATTGATGTCACCTGTCACTGTTCCGTTACCTACTTCATTGAAGACGTAACCTTTTGACAAGTTTTTGCAAGCGTAGTGTATATCGCTGTTTGCCTTGTTTTCATAGTCGTAAAGAGAATTGTAGATGTTCTGTATTCTGCTTTTGAACTCCTCGTTCTCTCTTTTCCAAAGAAGACCTTTTTCAGTTTTATTCTTCACTTCGTTATTGAGAATATCTATGAGTTTACCAGGAACAGCTGAAGCGGTATCCTTGTTGTATCCTATAAGTTCAATCTCTTTGTTCACGGATTCCAGATTAGTGTTTATGATATCAAGTTGTTTGTACCAGTCTTCTGCGTAAGAAGGAAGGTTTTGAAGTTGTCCTGGAAGAGAATCAACATAGCTTTGATACTTGTTTTTATCAGCTGTTAAATTTGTTTTTTCAACTTCTAAAGTAGCTGTTTTATCCTTAAGCTTACTGACAAGAGCATCGATTGAAGCATCGTCTTCAGGTATGGAGACATTGTAGAAGACCTTGTTGTTTGCTTCACTTGATAAAGAGACAGATTTCAAGTCGATGAACTGCTGTTCAAACCTGTTTTTTCTCTGACTTAAAGTCTCTGTCATATCAGATGTTGTTGCGGAAGCAGAGTAGCTGTTTATCAAATTGGCGTATGCGTTATCTATTGTGTCATATTCATCTTTGAAAAACTTAGAGATGATAAGATAGTTTTTTGAAAGAAGATCTGATGTCAAATATGAATCTATCTTGTAGTTTTCGGATTTCTGATAAGCGATTTCAGTTGAGTATTTGACGACATCTTCGATAAAAGATTTGGCGATAGAATCTTTGCCACCGATGTATTTGACTTTAGCGGTTATTTTGTAAGTCATAGGGATAGCTTCTTTGTTATCATTGTTGACAGGCTCTATCTTTAACGCTTTTGTTCCCATCTTACTGAGTTTATCGACAAAAATATTTGTATACTTTTTCTCATCGCTCTCACTGTTGACTTTGGTGTTGTCAATCACATGCTTCAGGTTTTGGACGCTCAAGATGTCATTGTAGTTAAAAAGTGTTCCATCGTAGTATACCAGTTTCTTTCTCTCATCTTTCTCATCGGAGGAAGTGTACATGCTGACTTCTTTGACGGGTATATCTAGTGTGAATGTTGAAGTCAGCACTTTTGCTTTTGGATTGTAGTAGATAAAAGCAAAAAGATAACCTATGATTGCAACAATCAGGGTTATTCCAACTATCCAATACCTGTAAAGAGAGATGTAATGACCGTATTTAGCCAAGGTAAAACCATCTTTCTTTTTGTTATTATCCTCTTCTTGAATAACAATCACATTTTTATTATCGTTTTCTTTTGCCATTTTTCACCTCATTTATTTTGCACCATCACGTTTAAATACTTTGATGGCTGTCAAAAAGATAATCTTTATATCCATCCACAGGGATTTGTGTTTGATGTAGTAAAGTTCCATATTGACTCTCTCTGTGTAATCTACCGAACTTCTTCCATGGCATGCCCAATATGAAGTTAAGCCTGGTCTGACAGAGAGGAGAACATTTTTGGTAAGACCGTACTTGCCGGTTTCAATATCGATTATCGGTCTAGGACCTACAATTGACATCTGTCCGACAAATATGTTGAAAAGTTGAGGCAATTCATCCAAAGATGTCTTTCTTAAAAATTTGCCCATCTTTGTTATTCTAGGATCGTTATCGACTTTAAATTCGCGATAGAACTGTTCTATCTGCTCTTTTGATAACTGCTCCTCAATCGGTCTATTATCGTTTTTCATCGTGCGGAACTTGAGCATATAAAATGGTTTTCCTTTTCTTCCGATTCTCTTGTGCTTGTAGAAAACCGGTCCTTTTGATGTTGTTTTAACAAGGATTGCTAAAACGATGAGAAGCGGAGAAAGGATGACTATAGCTAAAAAGGACAAAAGAATATCAAAGAATCTTTTGAAAAAAGAAAATATAGGTTTCTTTTTAAAATAAATGGATGAATTACAGGTGGCTTCAATCTTCTGCATCTCGAGAGTGTTTTGCTCTTCTATCACCTGAGTCTGATCTAAATTATTATCGTTCATATTACTAACCAATTATAACACAATTTATAACACAATGAAGTGTTTTTTACATCTATATGTGCCTCAAAGCTCTAAACTATTGACATAAGCTTCTACAATGCCAGCAACATTTTCAACTGTCTGAAGTGTGAGGTGATAATTGAACTTAGCTTCTAAAGAGTGACTGAGATTAGGGAATATGTACGAGTTAGGGAAATTTGATAGTTTATTCTTTGCATCCGGTAAAAACTGATCGTTCAATCCGCAGATGATGAGATCTTTGCTGTTTAAGTATTTTAAACAACCTTCAAGAGGTGTGATAGCTATGGTGACTATATCTTTTCTTCCAATCTTCTCTTTCTCTTCGGAAGATAAAAGGGTGCCTAAGGATTTGCCTAAGAAGATGATCTTCTCATATTTTGAAAAATCTACATCTTTCAATCTTTCATCGACAACCTCTTTTCCATGCTTGTAAGATAATTCAAATTCCTTTTCAGGTGATTCCTTGTGCATGTCGTAATGAAGATAAATCATCTCGTATCCACTGTTTTGAATTATTCTTGATGGATAGTAAAGAATCGATCTGTCAACAGAATATCTTCTTCCTGGAAACACTACACAAAGTTTTTTCATCACTGACCTCCAAACATTTTAATTATTTTATCAATATTTGACTATCATTGTTAAGATTATTTATCATGTCGCATTCTGCTTTTGATATTTTATGCGATATGGTTTAAAATAAGTACTGATTAGGAGGATACTCTGATGGAAAAAATTACAGGCACAGTTCTTCAGACAAAGGATGAAAAACTATTGGTTTTAGCAAACAATAAGTACTACATCCTCAAAGGAGATGAGAGTGCAGGAGACTCTATCACATTCGATGAATCTCAAGCGCTTATCATGCCCTCTTATCTTTTTGCAATCGCTGCTCTTGAAGAAGAGAATCTCACTGACACATTGAAATTTATTAAAAATCAGTGGTATAAGTAATCGATCTTGTCAATATGAAGAAAATATTATCTACATTTTTCTTAACCTGTCTTCTTTTTTCGTGTGCCAGTAAGAACAGTTATCCTTTAGATAAGTTTGAAGAAAGAATGAATTATCAAAAGCCTGTTGTGTTCTATTCTAATCCGGTTCTTTTAGAGAAAACAGATACAGAGAACTATTATTATGATAAGGAATCTCTTTCTTTTAACGATAAGACTCTTTATGTTGGACAGGACGATGTGATGATCGCAAGTCAGTTAGCAGAGATGGTTTTTAATTACATCGATGCCAACAGTGAGACCATCAACAGGAAGACAAAGGAAGAAGATGATGGAATATTGAAGTATATTTTGATAGCTGATGATAACTCCACTGTCGCTTCTAAACTGAAAGTAAAAGCCATCAGAAAAAGGTTTGATACCCTCATATCAAACGATGGAAAAGAAAATCTGGAAGTGGAGGATAACGGCTCTACCAAAACAGGTTCATTGACTACCAATGATGGAAAGAAATTCACTATGATAGAAGCAGGAAGTTTCGATATGAAGAACAAGAAATATGAAGCTTCAACTGTCACTTCTTCTCTCATCAATCAGATAGAGAAGAGCACTTCACCTCTTGATTTAGTCATATGTTTTTCGGATGTTGATGGTAGAAGCATCTACAATGGCTTTGATTCAACAAAGAATTCTATTCCTGTCTTCGGAGTAGGAGGAGACAGTTTTTCTTTGAAGACTATCGGAAATAAAAACACAGGCAGATTACCTTACGCTGGAACAGTTTACATAAATCAGAGCTATCTTGCATACATGAGATTTCGTTGTCTTGTTAACCTGATTGACAACAGAGAAGATTTCTATTCTTATGGCATAACAAAAGAGGATTCAAAGGGAAGTGTATTAAAGTATCCTCAGCTTATAAGATACGATAATGAGAACAGACAACTTCTTCTTTCTGGACAGATTTTAAACACTGATAATATAGCTTCTATTGTTCCTGATTATGATAATTTTGATGACAAGAATAATTTTGAAGATGGGATAAAAGAAATAGATAACTCATCTGCTATTTGGGTGAGTCGTGTCAAGAGAGGAGATGGTTCACTCTCCGGTGAATTAAACAATTTTGACGACTGTCAATACAACTTTGAAAAGGTTTATTTCTCAAAACTTAAGATAAAAGCGCAGGATGGATACAACGAATTTGAAACTGATCCTGTGACTGGAAAAAAGATATATGAGAAAAGTGAATCAGACTTTTTGAAGAAGTTTATCAACCTGAATGATTACCAAGGATATCTGATAAATCTGTATGATTCTTTAAACGCTCCACTTTATCTTTCCAGTTTAAAGCAGTGAAAACAATTACGGTTTTGCTTTTTATTTCTTCAATAAAATAATATAATTAGATGATTAGTCTCTTTTTTTAAGGAGGAGTTCATTGGTATGACAAGAAGAAGATCGTATCAGTTGTCTTTATTTTTTAATTCATTGATATTTGTTTTGGAGTGCTTTGTTATCTGTAACAGGTTTTTAGGTTTCATCCCTTACAGCGATACTTTGTTTTCTCTTTACGATTACACTGCTTTTTATAATCTTGACGTTGTTGCTAATGTTCTTTTAGCTCTCTCATCTTTCGCGATGATGATAAGAGAAATAAAATATTTGAACACCAGGAAAGACTGCTTTAGGAAAAATACTTTTCTGACCATCTTCAAACTTTCTTCGATTGTGATGTCTTTAATCTCATTCGGTCTGCTTGCTTGCTATTACTATCCTGTCATAAAAAATGAGAATATTGTCGATTTCCTTTTTGATTTTCACTACAATCTCTGGGCGTTTTTGGTTCTTCCTTGGTTATCTCTTGTGTCATTCATGTTTTTTGATAGAGACAAGAAGACAAAGTTTCGTTTCTCGTTTTTTGTTATCCTCCCTATCATCGCTTATCTAGCTGTCTTTGTTGTCCTTGATTATATTGATATCCTCGCTGCTCCCTTTTCAATCATCTCGATGAAGGATCTTCAGAAAGATTCAAACATGATGGAGTTTCTTATCTCAGTGATAGGTTCTGTCATAGGTGGATATCTTTTAGGTTCTCTAGTTTTACTGTACAGAAATCATCTGTGCCAAGTCACTTACAACTATGAGATCGACATCGTCAATTTAGGTGTTGATAATTTTGATTACGAGGTCATTGATCACACAATCCGCAACGATCTGAAGAAAGGAAGATCAAAGAAGAGCAAAGAAGCGGAAAAAGAAGAGAACAAAGAGGAAACAAAGAACAAGAAGAAAAAGAAGAGTGAACAGATAGCCTAATATCTTTCCTGCATCTCTTTTAACAAGATGAATATTATGAAAAGAATAAGCAAACAAGGTATCGATTTATATATGATTTTGATCTCAGCAGGAATCTTTCTTTTCCTTTTGCTGTCTGGTACTTTTTTTGACTTAGATTTTTCTAAACTAGTCTACACTCCAAGGAATTTTTTAAGCTACTTTGTTGAGTATCTTGGAACACTTTCATCCGCTGTCATCTTTTCTCTGTCAGGTGTCCTTTTATTTTTGTACTTCAAAAATTCAAAACGCTACAAGTACGGATACATCTACAAGTACATGTGCTTAGCTTTGATTCTCTTAGCAGGAGCTTTCTGGGGATACGATACCTTTGATCACTACTTATCCAAATCGATATATGCTGTCGGTATAGGTGTTCTTGTAATCACACCTTTCTCATATCTTTTCTATCTTGATTTAAAAAGAAAGTACGAGATAAACTTTGCTAGGATCGCTGTTATCATAATCATAGCTTTTGCTTGTTCAACTCTTTTGACCTTTGGAATAAAAACTCTCATCTGCCGTCCCAGGTATTATTATTTGGTCTCTCAGGATATGTCCTATTATAGAAACTGGTATGAGATCTCTTTTGTAAAAAGCGGATATCCTGGTGTTGCTATGAAGACATATCTGGAATCTTTTCCTAGCGGTCACTCAAGTTTTTCAGCGTTGAACTATCTTCTCTTGCTATTTCCTTTTGTTAAAAAAGATAACAGAAACAAGAGGATTGTCTATATCTCTGTCACCATATACTGTCTCCTTGTCATGTTTGGAAGAATACTCGATGGTCATCATTATTTGAGCGATGTGGCTTTCGGATACTTCATCGGAACCGCTTCAGTCTTCTTGTCAACTATTTTCATAAAGCACAATGTCAACGATGTCAAAGATAGCGAGAAGAAAAGAAAGGAGAAGATATTGCAAAGAAAATTGAAGGAGGAGCAGAATAATTGATTGAGCTTGTACCATCGATAAAGAAATAACTTGCAATTTTATGAAATTTCTATTATATTCTTAATTGCGTTTTTGGCTGAGTAGCTCAGTTGGTAGAGCAGCCGGTTCATACCCGGTACGTCGAGGGTTCGACTCCCCCCCCAGCCACCAGAGATGGATCCATAGCTCAATTGGTTAGAGCACTCGGCCCATAACCGAGATGTTACAGGTTCAAGTCCTGTTGGATCCACCATTTTTTGTATAAGGAGCTTTCAAGATGAAAACTTTTGCTGAACATGCTTCCTTATCTCAGCTTGTTGAAGTGATCTCCTTCTTTGAAAGAGAGAACATTCATTACGCTATAACCGGTAAAGCAATGTTGCTTTTTTACGGTATCAGAAGAGATTTCGATTCCTTCGATATAGCTGTTGATGAAAAGAAATATAGCGAGATAATAAAGAAGTTAGCTTTGAATTTTACCGAAGTTGAAAAGAAAACCCAGTTGAATGCTAAAGAGAGTCACTCCTTTATGTTCAAAGACATCGTGTTCAATGTGAACAGACAAGTCTACTGCAATCACTTTGACAAAAAGTATGTTTTTATCATCGAAGATTTCCGCTCTCTTCATTACAAGAATTATGCTGGGAAGAAGATTTATCTCGATGATTTAAACAAGTTGGAGCTTTATTATTCAAACACCGAGGAGACTTCTATAGCAGGTGAGATAAAAGATTATCTCAAGTACAATCCTGACTACACGCTTCCTAATAAAGAAAAATAAGGATTGAAAATATCGCTGAGTTTTTTTATTATATTGCAATAAAGGAGAAATGAACATGCCAGGAAAAAAGTATCATGTTGTCAAGAGAAAAGAAGACAACAAATGGACTGTCAAACTCGAAGGATCTGACAAAGTTATCAAATTATTTGATACCAAAGATGAAGCTATGGTCTATGTTAAGCAGTTAGCTAGCAACCAGGGTGCTTCAATCGCTGTCCACGCATCCAAGGGTGTAAACAAAGGTCGTATTCAATCTAAATAAAAGAGGAGAGGAAACTCTCCTTTTCGATTATTTTTAATTTGTTTTTAAAAATAATTTTTATTAAAACATCCGATTCTATCGAATATATAGGGAGCATAAACAGAAAACTGTAATGCTTTTTCTTTTAAGATAAAACACTTTATTCTATAATAATATGTGCTATTTTTGCCTTTTGTAAAGGAGGTTTTTTATGAAAACATCTGATGATATACTGATTGAAGAGACTTTTATTAAAAACGAAGAAGAAAGTTATAAGATGAATTTTGCTGATGGTGATGACAGGGGAAATGGGCCAGACAATCAGGGTGATAATTATCCTAGAAGAAACAACAACCGTTCTTATATCACAATCATCACTATGTTAGTGATACTCGGTTTTCTCATTTTCTTTATCGTCTACTTTTTTGTGATAAGAAATCAGAAGCAGAATGTGGAGACTTACACCTCTGCTGATATCAGATACAATATCGACGCTGATAAAGACGGCGAAGTAGACACCGATGAAAATGAAAATCCGGTTGTCTTCACCAAGTGGAAAGATAGAACTCCAGATGGTGAGTATCAGTTCAGAGTCGGTGAAAAAGGAATCATCTACGAGAAGAACATCGGTAAACTTGTCCCGTATCTAGTCAATGCTGATCTTTATTCACCTAAGATAACGATAGTCGCTTCTCATACCAGCAGCGATGTTTACTATGTCAGCGGTTCTTTTGTCGTGGAGGAAAGAAAAGAAGACTCCACCTACAGCAAAACCGTTCATAATTTCTCATTGACTATCGATAAATACACCAAAGACACTTATCTGCAACCTATCTTAAATTACACGAAGGTCAAAGATAATTCAACGAACACTTTCTACCATCACTATGGTGATCAAAAAGGTAATTACGTATTCGCTTTGCAAAGTCAGAACACCACTGCTTCTTGGCTTGTGCCTCTCATCTTCTTTATCATTATAGGAGTTGTGATTTTCTTCTTCATCTCCAGGATGCTCAAGCAGTCTGGAATGGGTGGAAATCCGATGGAAGGATTTGTCAACAAGGTTGGAAAGAGACAGACTGGAAGCAAGATCCGCTTCTCTGATGTCGCAGGTTGCGATGAAGCAAAGGCGGAACTAGTCGAGCTTGTCGATTATTTCCATTCGACCGATAAATATGTTAAATTAGGAGCTAAACTACCTCATGGTGTTCTTCTTGTAGGCCCTCCTGGAACAGGTAAAACGCTTTTAGCTAAAGCCGTAGCTGGTGAAGCTAATGTTCCATTTTTCTCAGCTTCCGGTTCTGATTTTGTCGAGATGTATGTCGGTGTCGGTGCTTCTAGAATAAGATCCTTATTCAAGACTGCAAAGAGCAATGCTCCATGCCTTGTCTTCATCGATGAGATCGATGCTGTCGGTAGACAGAGAGGAACAGGTATCGGTGGCGGAAACGATGAAAGAGAACAGACCCTTAACGAGCTTTTAGTTGAGATGGATGGTTTTGACGATAACTCTGGAGTCATTGTTATCGCAGCGACAAACAGAGACGATGTCTTGGATGCTGCTTTGACAAGACCTGGAAGATTCGATAGAACAGTCACAGTCGATCTTCCTGACAGAAAGGGAAGAGCTGCTATCTTAGCTGTTCACGCCAAGAACAAGAAATTGGCACAGGAGGTCTCCTTTGATGCTATAGCTAAAAGGACAGTCGGTTTCTCCGGTGCTGATTTAGCAAACATCATGAATGAAGCTGCTATCTTAGCAGTCAGAGGAAATAGAGATTCTATCACTATGGCTGATATAGATGAAGCTATCGATAGAGAGATCGCTGGACCAGCGAAGAAATCTCATCTTGAAGACAACGAGAAAAAACAGGTCGCTTACCACGAGTCAGGACACGCAGTCATCGGTCTGTTTTTGCCTTACTCTGATGTTGTTCAGAAGATCACAATCATCCCTCGTGGAAGAACAGGGGGTCACGTTTTGATGACTCCTGAAAAAGACAGATTCTTGATGACAAAGAATCAGCTGTTAGCTAGAATCACAGGTTACTTAGGCGGAAGAACAAGCGAGGAGATCTTCTTTGGAGATGTCTCAACCGGTGCTTGCAACGATATCGAAGTAGCTACATCAATCGCAAGAGGAATGGTCACCAGATATGGTATGTCTGACTTAGGACCTATACAGTATGAGAAACCGGATGGATCGGTGTTTTTAGGAAGAGATTACACCTCTTCTTCTGCTAACTATTCAACTCAGATAGCTTACGAGATTGATAAAGCTGTCCGTGAGATAGTCGAAGAGTGCCACAAGAAAGCTCATGAACTATTAACTGAGCACAAGGAAGATGTTGAACTCATTGCAAACACTCTGATTGAAAGAGAGACGATCACTGCTGAGGAGATCGAATACCTGATAAAAAACAGAGTCATGCCTGAGATACAAGATCATGTCGAGATAAAAAACAGACCTCTCAATAAGAACAACATAGTTCTCTATTCAGGATATGAGGAGTTTTATACCGCTATAGATAAGATAATTGTCAATAATCCATCAAGAATAGCTATCGCTGTCTCTCATGGTGGTAGACCTATAGACAATGAAACATTCAAAAACAGATGCATCTATCAAGCGAAGGATCCTTCTAAGATAGGTATGCTTTTCATCGATTCATCTCAGGCTAGCAAGATAACTCTGTCTGTTGAAAGCTTCGCTAGCCATCTTGAAGACTACGCTCAGTGTGAGGTCATCTTATTCATCACTGACGATCAATCTGTCAGACAGCTCAGAGACACTTTCGCTACAAAAAAGACAGATGAAGCAAGCGCGGTTGAAGAAGAAAAGAAAAATGTTGAAGATGACTCTGTCAGTGAAAAAGAGATAGAGAAGAAAGAAGAGATCTCTTCTGATGAGAAAACAGAGAATAAGGAAGAATAGATTGTTTAAAGGAGGTTAGATTATGGCAAATAAACAGTTTACTGTTCACGCACAAAAGCAGCTAAACAAGAATCCTAATGTGGTCAAGTGCTCTCCAAGCAAGATCGTCTTTACCGAGGAGTTTGCACTCAAAGTTGTCGAGGCTTTAAAGCAAGGAAGAAATCCGGCAGAAGTATTTGAAGAGAACGGTCTCTCTGTAAGAGTGTTAGGTAAATCGAGAGTCAATGGAATCGTCTCTATGTACAAAAGCAAATACGAGCTTGAGAATCTTCCTAGAAGACAGGTTCAGAGAAAAGAGAAAAAACATATTGAGACAAGTCAAGAGAGAAGGGAGAGAAATCTTAAAGAAGCTGTCGTTTACTGCGATAATCTGATAGCAAATAAGGAGAGTTTGCTCTCCTGCACTCCTGAGGACTCCGATGATGTTGTCCACTTCAAAGCTATCAAAAAGACATACGAGAATAAAGAGCTGAAGGTGATTGTTAAAAATCTCTGCGCTTATTACGGATACGATTATCTTCGCTACTACGCTTACTTCCAGTCCATCAAACCAAAAGAAGATGATTTTGTAAACATCCTCAATTCTCACAAGAAAAGATGAACAAAACTTTCACTTTCCAAGATGATCTTCCTATCGACTATCTTAAAGAAGGCAAAGTGATAGCTTTACCAACAGATACCGTCTACGGTCTTGCAATCAAAGCGGACAGCAGTGAAGGATATAAGAGACTGATTGAAATCAAGAAAAGACCTTTTGATAAACCGATAGCTGTGATGTTTTCAAAAAGACAGGATTACTCTGAGTATGTATACACTGATGATGGTATCAAGAGAGTTATCTCTTCTTTCCTTCCGGGAGCACTCACTTTGGTTTTGAAAGCTAAAGAGAATCTTCCTTATCAGATGGATCTTGGGACTGGTAAAATAGGAATGAGGATCTCTGCTTTAAAACAGCTTGATGATTTCATCTATAAAGCTGGCTTTCCTCTTCAGATAACAAGCTGTAACATCTCAGGGGAGAAACCTTTGACCAGTTATGAAGAAGTCTTATCGACTTTTAATGACACGGAGGAAATAAAAGCTATTGTCAGAGGAGAGTGTGAAAGCAAGATAGCGACAACAGTAGTCGATTTTTCTTCAAAGAGAGTTTGTCTTCTCAGAGAAGGAGAGATCAAGTTCGATGATGTTATTAAAGTGTACAAGGGAGGCAATATATGAAATTATCAATCGGTTGTGACCATGGTGGATACGAAACCAAAGAAAAAGTAAAAGAGTATCTCATATCAAAAGGTCATATAGTCATCGATTGTGGAACTGATTCTTTACAGTCCTGCAATTATCCTGAATTTGCTTTTAAAGCTGCTATGAAAGTAAAAGAAAAAGAAGCAGATAAAGGAATACTTATATGCACATCTGGAGAAGGAATTATGATAGCTGCCAACAAGGTTGAAGGAATCAGATGTGGAATAGGATACAACGATGAGGTTTCTTCTTTGATCGTCCAGCACAATCACTGCAACATGATCGCTTTTGGTGCAAAGTACATGTCTGTTGAAGACATCGAAAGAAGAATAGACATCTTCTTATCTTCAACTCCTTTAGAAGGAAGACATGAGATACGTGTGAAGATGATAGAGGACTACGAAAAAAATAGATGACAAACGAGCTGTTGAAAACTTATTTAATAAAATAGGTTGTTCAATAGCTCTTTTTTTAATTATTTTGTTTTATATAAAGAAAAACAGCTAGATAAATACAGTATATCTTCTTGTATATACCTAATATATAAGGTGCAAAACAGTTACTGTATAAAGTGTGTTTTTTGTTCAAGAATAATATAGAAGATCAGAGTTTTATATATTTTTTTATTAAAGAACAATGAATTTTACAAAATAATTTTTAAGTAGCAGAAAAAAAAGTAAAAAAAATTTAAAAATATATTGACTTCGATATTTGAGAAGAGTATATTTAATATCGCTGTGAATTTGAAACAGCATATGTTTGCTCTTTGAAAACTGAACGGGATGGTTAATACATCACTTATATACAAGGTAATAGTCAATTCTTGTAGTAATAGATAAGTTTATGTTCCTTAACCGGATAACTAAGGTAATAACAACAAGTTAGTTATTAGTT
>JALEUS010000001.1 GCA_022780765.1 Bacilli bacterium
GCATATCTCTCATGGAGCTGTGCTAACTGGATCTCCTGTCTTGATGCATCTATCTCTGCCATGTTGTGGTAGCTGAGACCTAAGCCTCTTTCACCAGCGAGAGAATAATATCTGTAAGCTAAGTCGAGATATCTTGGATCAGAGACTTTAGCTCTGAAGCAGTCACCAATATAATTCAGTGCATATGGATATCCTCTTCTTGCAGCTGAGAGGATGAGTTTATGTCCTTTTTCAGCATCTGCGTATGGAACTTCAGGATCGGTATAAAGAAGTCCTAATCTGTACTCTGCTGAGACTGAACCTCTAGCGATAGCTAACTCGTAAGAATCTTTTGCCATCTTGTAATCACAGGGAACAAGAGAGTTCTTTCCTTCGTAGAGATAACCCATAAGGACGCTTGCTCTCATGACTCCAGCTTTAGAAGCCATATTAGCGTACTCGAGTCCTTTCTTCTTCTCGCTCTCACTAGCTGAAGGAGAATCCAGGAGTCTGATAGCTCTGATAAGAAGCTGTTCGCCATCTTCGAGTTCAGATACTTCTTTTTCAGCTTTCTTATCCTCTTGGCTGACAGCCACCTGAGGATTTTCGCTCTCTTTGACAACTTCCTTAACCTCGCTTTGCTCATTCACTTTTGTTTCAGGAGCATGAGTGTCTTTGGATATCTCAGGAGAGATCTCGGTTGTTCCGTTTTCAATCTCTTCTTCAACCTGGCTCAATCTTGTCTCAGACTGAGTATCACCGAGCTGTAAAGCGAGATTGTAGTATTCTCTGGCTTTCTCTCTGTTGATAGGCTCAGAACCTAAACCGTAATGATAGTAATCACCCATCTCACGATAATCTAAAGCATCGTTTGGTTGCTCCTTGAGGAAGTGAACCATGGCTTCATCAAAATAACGTCTGCTCACAGCTACAGAAGGCTCAATTCCGAAACCTTCGCGGATGATTCTGCCTACTTCAAAGAAAGATTTTCCTTTGCTGATACCCTTTCTAGCAGACTTATTGATAAGTTTCAATGCTTTATCGATCTTCTCACCTTTTTCAAGCAGTTCGATACCTGCTTGCAAATCTCTGTCAATGTGCAATTCGGCCATTTTATAGTATCTCCTTGTTTACAAGTTTTATCACCTATAATTATAATGACAACGCTTGCAAGTAGCAAGAAAATATAATTTTTTTGTTGATTTTCTAACTGTTACTCATCAATATGTTCAGTATAAAATGACATTAATTTTTATCCTGTTATAAAACATCATAAAATCTAGAAAAAAATAAAATAGGCTAGATAACTCTAGCCTATAAAACTTTAACCCCAAGTGAAAGAGAATCCACCTGGCAAAGAAGCTTTCCCTTTCTCTGTGTTGAAGAACTTGTAACAGATGACAGAGACAACTCCGATAGCTAAAAAAGTCATCAGAGAAGAGAGAGTTATCGCTTCCTTTCCAACTGTTAAAGACATTTCTTCTTCCAAGAGTTCTCTTTTCATAACACCTCCCGTAAATCATTTGATTCGCAGGCAGTGTTTTTTTAAGAGTTTTGATACTTTTGATACTCAGAGAGATACTTTTGATATTTCTCTTTTTCCTTTTCAACCTTCTCAGGTGAAGCTTTATTTATGAAGTTCTCATTTGATAATAGCTTTCTGCTTCTTTCAATCTCTTTTGAAAGAAATGCTTTTCTCTTCTCAATATTCTGCAAGATAGTCTCGTTGTTGCTGACATCTATCGAAAGAGAGAAGGAAGGAAAATGATACTGCATCTCTCCATCTTTTTCAGTGATCTTCTCAGCAAAAGAGAATCTTTTAAGATAGGGTATGACCTTTTTTGTATTCTCATCATCAGAGATGAAAAGATCAACAGGTGAATTAGGTTGGAGAGAGTTTTCAGCTTTAAAGTTTCTAAGGCACCTTATAGCTTCATTTAAGCTGGAGCATAAAGCTACATCCTCTTTAGGTAACTTTCTTCTGCTTAAAGAAGGATAAGTCTCGTTATAAATAGATTTCTTATTTCCGATCATCGAGAGATAGATAGTCTCCGTGACAAAGGGAATAAAGGGGAAGAGGATGATGAGGATCTTCTTTAAAAGATCGAGAAGAACAAGAAGAGTGATCTCTTTTCTTCCGTCTTCTTTCATCGATACCTTGCTGTACTCCAAATACTCACCGCAGAAATTATCGTAAATAAAATTGTAGATGTACTCGAAAGCTTGTCCTATCTCACACTTATCCATATTTTTCTTCACATTCTTTAAAAGATAGTTCATCTTATCCAGAATGTAGACATCGACAAAGGATAATTCACTTGTCCTATAAGGACGGAGTTTAAAACCTTCATCTACCATCATCAGAATATATCTTGAGGCGTTCCACAGCTTATTGATGAAGGAGTGAGCTTTTTCAACTCTCGCCATAGAGAAGCTGATATCAAGTCCAGGAGTGGAAGATAAGAGAAGAGAAAGCCTTAAAGAATCAGCACCGTACTCATTGATCACTGCAAAAGGATCGATGCCGTTACCTAAAGATTTAGACATCTTTCTTCCTTTATCATCTCTGACAAGACCGTGGATCAACACTTTCTTAAAAGGCATTTTCTTGGTGAAATGAAGGCCGTCAAAAGCCATTCTTTCCACCCAGAAGAAGATGATATCGTAAGCGGTGACCATCATATCGAGAGGATAAAATCTCTTGTACAGTTGACCATCTGGCCAGTTTAAAAAAGCGAATGGAGCTAAAGCGGAGGAAAACCATGTATCTAAGACATCCTCATCCTGAAGATATCTCTTCTCATCCAGTCTCTCTTCGCTGCAGATGACCTCTCCTGTGATCTTATCGGTGTAAATAGGTATTCTATGTCCCCACCACAGCTGTCTTGAGATGCACCAATCGTTTGTCTTCTTTAGCCAAGAGGAGAAAATCTTTTCATATCTCTTAGGGAAGAACCTGGTTTTATCCTTGCTTCTTTGAACCTTTAAGACAGCTTCAGATAAAGGTTTCATCTTGACAAACCACTGCTTTGAAAGCATCGGTTCAACAACACAATCTGTCCTCTCCGAGTGAGCTACATTGTGTTTGATGTCCTCAATCTTGATGAGATTACCATCGTTTTTTATATCTTCAACCAGCATATCTCGACAGGTCAAATTGTCTAAGCCACGATACTTTTCAGGACAGTTATCGTTCATCTTGATATCATCGGTAAATATTTTTACAAACTTCAGATTGTGTCTTTTTGCTATCTCAAAATCGTTTGGATCGTGAGCGGGAGTGCACTTCATCAGACCGGTTCCAAAGCTGATATCGACATACTCATCAGCAATTATTGGAATCCTCTTTTTATCTGCAGGATTTATGACATACTTTCCTAAGAGATGTCTGTATCTTTCATCTTTAGGATTGAACACCAGACACTGGTCACCAAACATCGTCTCAGGCCTGGTGGTAGCAACCTGTAAATAATCATCTTCTCCTTCAAGCTGATACTTGAAGTAGTAGAATTTTCCATCGTCTTCCTTGTAGTTGACTTCGATGTCAGATAAGGCGGTCTTCAAAACGGGATCCCAGTTGATGATCCTCTCTCCTCTGTATATCAATCCTTCATCGTAGAGTTTTTTAAATACGTGATTGACAACCTTAGACATATTTTCATCAAGAGTAAACCTCTCTTTTGAATAGTCCATAGAAAGACCTAAAGCATCCCACTGTTTTCTTATGTAATCGTGGTGCTCATCTTTCCACTTGTAAGCCTCAAGCAAGAACTTCTCTCTTCCTAGCTCGTATTTATCGATATTTCTCTTTTTTAAACTCTCCTCGACCTTCGCTTGAGTGGCTATGCCAGCGTGATCTGTTGCCGGAAGAAAAAGAACATCGTAGTTGTTCAACTTTTTATATCTGGCGATTGTATCTAAAGTCGTGCAGTTTAATGCGTGTCCAATATGAAGAATACCGGTCACATTAGGAGGAGGAACAATCATCGAAAAGGGTTTCTTCTTTCTGTTTTCCTTTCTGTAAGCTTCAAAAAAATTAGAAGAGTACCAGCTTTCCATCTTCCCTTCTTCACACTTTTTGTGATCGTAATTCTTTTCAAGTTCTATCATAATCACCTCTCGACTGCTTTTAAAATATCAATTCTGAGCACATCTAAATCAGCAGAACAATCATCAGTAACAAAATACTGTACAGAGTTCTCTTTTAGCAGATTTAACTGCTTACTTAAATTATACTTCTCTTTGCTCTTCAGTTTATCATATTTAGTAAAAATCAGACATAGAGGAACTTTCAAAGAGAAGATGAAATCAGAGTCTTCCTCATTGATAAGTCTCCTGCTGTCGATGAGGATGTACACCTTCTTTAAATTAGCAAGAGAGAGGTAATCTTCCATCATCTTAGCAAAGTGCTCTCTTGAAAAAGAAGCGTATCCGTAACCTGGACTATCGCAGATGTAAAATTGAGAGTTGATCAAAGAGTAGTTGACATACCTTGTTAGTCCCGGTGTTTTGCTTGTCTTCATAAGCATCCTCTTTGAACACAATCTGTTTATCAGAGTCGATTTCCCAACATTGGAGCGTCCTAAAAAACAGACCATCGGTCTGTCTTTTAGAAACTCTTCTTTTTTGGTAGCTGACTTTATAAAGACGCTCTCTTTAAAATATTTATTGCTCACTTTTTTTAACTGCTGTCTTTGTTTTCAGCTGTCCTTTAGGAGTTGTCAGTTTATTTATCTGCTTTTTCATCTTGGAGATGTCGTCAAAAAAGACTCTTGAAAACAGCTCATCTACTTTCTTGACTTCTATAATCTCCAAAGAATCAGTTATCTCTTTAGGAAGCTCAAGTCTGTCCTTATGATTCTCATGAGGAATAAAAACAGTTTTGATGTGCTCTCTTGAAGCTGCGTTACATTTCTCACGCAGTCCACCGATAGGCATGGAGTTTCCTCTTAAATCCACCTCTCCTGTCATAGCGACATCGTTTCTGATTCTCACCTTGCAGATAGCGGAGATGATGCACATGACAGTAGCAACACCTGCAGAAGGACCATCTTTAGGAGTTGCCCCCTCTGGGAAATGGATGTGGATATCGTTTTCAGAGAAAAACTCAGGATTGATACCTAATTCTTCTCCTTTGCTCTTCACATATGATAATGCAGTAGAGCACGCTTCCTTCATCACGTCACCTAGATTACCAGTCAAGATGAGCTGGCCTTTTCCAGGATAGGTGGTGACCTCAATCTGAAGGACCTCTCCTCCAGCATCAGTGTAAGCTAGACCGTTGATGATACCTATCTGAGATGAGGAGACATCCTTATCGTGGATGAATATCTCAGCTCCTAGATACTTCTTAACAGTCTCAACATCGACAAAGATGCTCTTGTTGTTTTCAGGGTCATTGAGGTAGTCTACGGCATACTTTCTATCTATTGTCGATATCTTTCTTCTCAGGTCACGGACACCAGCTTCTCTGGTGTAGTATTCGACTATGTAATCAATAGCTTTGTCATCCCAGGTCATCATTCCAGGTTTGATACCGTTGCTCTCCTCTTCAAGTTTCAGAAGATGAGTTTTAGCAATAGATAGTTTTTCAAACTTGGTGTAGGTGTTTAACTCAATGAGTTCAAGCCTATCTAAAAGCGGTCCGGGAATCTTGGATATATCGTTTGCTGTACAGATGAAGAGAACTTTTGAAAGATCAAAAGGCTCATCCAGATAGTTGTCGGTAAATATGGCATTCTGCTCAGGATCTAAAACCTCTAAAAGAGCAGAAGCTGGATCACCTTTGTATCCTCCACCATCTATCTTATCTATCTCATCGAGAAGGAAGACCGGATTATTTGACCCGCACTTGCTCAAAGAAGAGATGATCTTTCCAGGAAGAGCACCGACGTATGTTCTTCTGTGACCTCTTATCTCAGCTTCATCTGAGATGCCACCTAAAGCGATCTTAGTGAATTTTCTTCCTAAAGCCTCAGCAATGGAGATAGCAAGAGATGTCTTACCTACACCTGGTGCACCATAAAAGCAGAGGATAGGAGCTTTTAGCGAATTGGTAAGCTGCTTAACAGCCAGATACTGAAGGATTCTCTCCTTCTGTTTTATAAGTCCTTCGTGATTCTTCTTCAAAACCTCTTTGACAGACTCAAAGTCCTCATTGTCCTTGGTCGATATCTTCCAAGGGAGAGTGGTTAAAAGATCAAGATAATTGTAGATGATACCGACTTCCTGGGCACCGCTAGGAAGAAGCTTCAATCTGTTTATCTCGGATTTCACGCGTTTCTTTATCTCTTCAGGATAGTTGTCGGGATTGTTTTCAATCCTCTTTATATAGACATCTTCCTTATCATCACCGTCGAACTCTTTAAGCTCGTTTTTGACAGCCTTCATCTTCTCTCTTAAAACATACTCTCTCTGATTCTTATCGATGGCTTTAGCTACCATGTTCTGAATATCGAATTCTATTTTCGCATCCAGATTGAATCTGTCTAAATCCTCGATTAAAATCTTCACTCTCTCAACAGGATCCTTCTCGACAAGAAGGGACTGTTTGACAGGTAAAGAGGAGTTTAAGAAGACGGCTATCACGTAGCTGACAGAGGTTATATCTGAGACCTGCTGAGTGAAATCAACAAGTTCAGGCAAAGGGGGATAGAGCTTCTTTAAAGCCAGATACTTATCTGAGAACTCCTTTAAAGCTTTGTATATGAGATCTTCATCGCGATCGTAATTTGTCCTGGTTGAAGCTAAAGCATCGACTAGCTTGTTATCATTGCAGGCAAAATCTGATAGATCAACAGGATTGATTCCTACGACGTTGACAGAATAATTAAAATCCTCCTGCTGAATCTTTTCGATTTTGCAAAGTATTCCCACGCTTTTTACTCCTGGTAAAACCAGAGATGAATCGATGTTACCGTAGACGTTTTCAATCAAAGATTGAGCCATCACAAAGAAGTCCCCTTCTTTCAATGATTCAAAGAGATGTTTATCGTATCCATTTGATGCGAGAAGATGGCAGTGAACAGTTGGAAGGCATATATCATTTGTATTAGGCAGAATAGGATATCTGATTTTCATTGTTTCGACCATGTCAAAACCTCCTTATATAGCACACATTTTTTAGTAAGAGATTGTTTCTACAATTTTCTAAATCAGTCTTTTTTGTTTTCAACAGGGTATTTGTCTGCTTGAAGATTTTCTTTTTTCTCTTCTTTTTTCTCTTCAGCTTTCTCTTCCTTCTTGTCACCGTTTAAGATAAGAACTTTATCGATGACCTTCTGCTGGAAGATATTGTTGTAAACCTGACCAAGATAAGAGTTTATCTGATAAGAGATGACATCTTCTTTGACCTTGGAGAGCTTGAGATACTCAGTGTAGTTCTTTACGAAGTCTTCAATCTTGCTTCCGATAACCTTCTCGATCTCTTCATTAGAGACTGGAGGAATCTTCTCAGCTTCAGCTATCTTCTGATAGACAAGATTGTTTTTGATCTCAGCGATGACGTTGTCTTTGACAGATTTTTGATAATCATCATAGCTCTGATTGATGAGTTTCAAGTACTCCTGTAAAGACAAACCTTTATCTTCGATATCTTTTGTATCTCTCTTGATTCTGTCTTCAACAAGGAGTTTCACATAGTTTTCAGATATCTCGTATTCAGAAGAGTCACGGCAGGAGATAAGATAGCTGTTTGCTAAATCATGGAAGTAATCATTCTCGCTTTGAGCTACAAGCTTATTCTTGATCTTCTCTTTGAGCTCAGCTAAATCTTTGGAGACATACTCTCCTGAAAGTGTGGTCGCAAACTCATCATCGATATTTGGAAGCTGACTCTCTTTGACGGTGTTGACAGTGACCTTGAAGACAACCTCTTTGTTTGCTAACTCCTGAGGATAGTTCTCAGGCATGACAAGATTGATATCAAATTTGTCGCCAGCTTTGTGAGAGACAACCTGATCTTCAAAACCGGGAACGAAGTGATTGGAACCTAAGGTGAGGTCAAAGTTTTTTCCATCTCCTCCCTCAAAAGCTTTGCCGTTTAAATAGCCGATAAAATCGATGTTAGCGACATCGCCTATTTTAGCTTCTCTCTCGACAGAGACAAGCTCCTCATTGTCTTTAGCTAATCTTTTTAATTCAGCATCGATATCCTCATCGGTGATATCTTTTTTCTTCACATCGGTCTTGACACCTTTGTACTGTCCTAATTTTGTTATCTCACTGTAAAGAGTATAGGTTACTTTTATCTCAGTTGCATTTTTTTCAAATTTGACGATATCAGCAGTAGGCTGAATGTTCATCACTTTATAAGTCTCAAAGATCTTCTCTTTAGCATTGCTCTTATCTATCCTTCTTAAGAAGACTCTGATCATGTGATTAGATAAGTCGCTCTCTTTAAAATATCTTCTGGCTAAATCGACATCAGCTTTTCCTTTACGAAAACCAGGAACAGTGATCTCTTTAGCAAGATTCTCTTCTGCTACTTTTAAAACCTCTTCAAATTCTTTCTCATCGAACACAGTATCTATAACAAGATTACCATCTTTTTTTTCAATCTTTTTTTCCATAAATATCTCCTATCAAAAAATTGTGCCATTAAATTATAATGTCATATTAT
>JALEUS010000011.1 GCA_022780765.1 Bacilli bacterium
GCATATTTATAAGATAAGTCTCTTTATAAAATAGATGATGGGTGTAAGTATTTGAAACGTATATGATAAGAACACACAATAAAGTGTAAACTTTAAGATAAAGATAACAAGTCAAAGAAATAAATGTGTAAAGTCAAACCCCCATTGCCGAACGGCACGATGTGGTGGTGTGGGAGGAGATGGAAATAATTAACAAATTTAATTATTTCCTATCCTACCCGATTATGCTTTTTCTTATTGATACAGAAGGAAATATTGATCAATATAATTTTATAGATATTGCTGCTTATTAATACTATTTTCTATAAAATATCATTTATGTGTCACAAATTTGAAATTATTTTGAATTTAGAACACAAAATTGTTTATCTATTAAATCATTAATAGATAAGCTTGATACAAATTTAAGTGAATACATATAGAGGTAAAGCACATAAAATAATACATCAAATGTTGTTTAGTGGTAACAAAAACAATTGTTTAACCTTTAATATAATCTTTCTATTTTTAAATGATATATTGTGTTATTATTTATTCTTTTCTCTTTACCTTATTCTAAATATTTCAAAAATTAACAATAAAAATTTTAAGCATAGAGTGCTTGCTTTTATCTGTCTTTAAACAGATTATTCGTAATATATGTAATTTTTTGCACTGTTTGCTTGCATAATCTATTGACTGAAAAACAGTTGTATCGCAACAATAAATCTGTATTTAAAATAAAGAAAGTATATATAATGAGATCAGATGGTTATGGTCTTTTTGTCAAAGACATGGCTAAAATGATTCGCTTCTACAGAGATGTATTAGGTTTTGAAATCAAAGAAGATGAGAACACCGATAATGTTTATCTATTAAAGGATGGAACTGTATTTCTGCTTTATGGAAAAGACTCTTTTGAAAAACTGTCAAGCAGAAGATATGAATACCTAAAAGAAATAAATGCACACTCAGAGATGGCTTTATATGTCGACACCTATGATGAGGTTGACATTCAGTACAAAAACGCTATACAACACGGAGCGACTTCTTATTAAAATCGACTACTGAACCTTGGGGCAAAGAACATGCTTTATCGCTGATCCTGAAGGAAATATCATTGAAATCGGTTCATGGAACAAAACTTATGAAGAAAAGGATTTATAAAGATAATCTTTTGGTTAACTAAGTAAACGATGAGAAATATTATAATTTGATAATTTCTAAAGAATCAGCTTGAAAAGTAAACTATGCATATATTCATTAAGTAAAATAGTAAAATAAATTTGATCGTTAAATTTAATAAGATTAAAGTCAAGTATACAATCATTGAGTTTTAAACCAATTAATTCTTTATTATCTAAAAATAGATTTCTAGAATACTCTTTTTTAATATAAAAATTCTTTGGATTTGAAAATTTTAACAGTAAATTGCAATTTTCCTATTCATGAGTGTCGACTTCAAGTTCAAAAATTTTTTTTAAAGCTTAGAATTATACTGTCATGAAAGTGTGCTATCTTATAAAAATCTTTTAGATTACCAATATATTTTTCCTATTGATTGAATTTAATTTTCATTAAATGCCTGTTAAGAAAGTTTAATTTCGATTTTTTCATCGTATTAATCAATAGTAATTGAATCACATAAAAATTTAATTTCTTCAAAAGTGGAATTATTAATCTCAAATAACTTAAAAAAAACTAAGAATCTATTTTTTTCTTTCTTTAAAGAAGAATCTATTACCTGAAAAAGAGAAGAATTTATTTTTTTAATTAGAAAAGAAACATACTCTTCTTCTACATTTTCAAATGAAAGAATATACTTTTCTTTAAGAAAATTCTTAGGATTTTTACTAGTTTCATTTATAGTTTTAATGAAAGAAATTGAAATATCCCCAAGTTCTAATATCATATAATTTTTTATTTTAGAAATATTTTTTATTTTATAATCATGAAAGTAAAAATTATCTTCTTCAAAATTAAGATTTTTTAATGTTCCAATCATCATATACTAAAAATACAAATTTACTAATTTTTCTGGCACTTGGTCACCGGCATGAAAATGATAAGAAAAATTATCGTTCCTTGTATGATAATGCCTACCCCACCTTAAATCTTTATCCCATCTAAAAATTGTTATTCGACCTTCATTCTTCCACATTTCCCTTCCGTTTCCTGTGCCGCTAGATTCTCCACATATTAAATATTTTGGATGAAAATCATAAGGATTATAAGGAAAATATACATTTCTTTGATTTTCTTTTTTTGCTTGATCCATTGTTGAAGCAATCAACTCACTAATTCGAGCAAATTTGGCCATAAAATATGCTTTAATATCATCAAAAGTTCTTTTTATAGTATCACATTTTACAGCAATGATTACAATTAACGCAACAATTAATACAGCAGCTACAGCCCAACCAACAAAATGAATCCAACTAGCTGAGCAAGCTCCGCTTATGCAAGAAGTCATTGATGCTAAAATGTAACTTGGAAGAGCAATTGAAATTGCAGCGTTTAATTTTCTAAAACTAGAATTTAATAT
>JALEUS010000035.1 GCA_022780765.1 Bacilli bacterium
TGTGTTTTGATCGACTTAATGATAAGACAACTGCACCCCTCGCGCAAAATTTTTCTTTCCTTGTTGGAACTAGTTCCAACAAGGAATCCCATACCCTATTGCTTACCTCCTCCTATTTACACATACTTTATTTAACTACCAAATTTGATATCGGTAAACTAAAAATTAAAAGGAATAATAGAGAAAACATTACTTTTGTGCTAATATATTTAATTGCTTAAAGCGATTTTTTAGGATTGGGCATGGGAAAGATGAAGATTGTTGATTTATTTTGCGGAGCTGGTGGAATATCGATGGGCTTTGAGATGGCTGGCTTCAAAACCGTTTTTGCAGTTGAATTCAACCCAACATATGCAGAAACATATAAGAAAAACTTTCCCAAAGTAGAAGTGTTTGTTGGAGATATCAAAGAATTTGATAATGACTCCATTAAGAAAATAAATAATAAATATAGAAATATAGATGCAATATCATAGAGATCACGTATTTCTCGGATAATTAAGGAGCCATTTAAATGAATAAAGGTATTATGTATATTATGTCAACTGTGGTTGACGGTTTGATTAAAGTTGGTATTACCAAAACAGAGAATTATGAGCAAAGAATGTACCATCTTGAACACAATGGATATTGCAATGTCACCGGACTTAAAAGGCAATTTGCAATTGAAGTAGATGAGTATGCAAAAAAAGAAAGCTTATTCAAAAATCTATTCGAACGTAGTCGTGTTGCTGATACTGAGTTATATTCATTAGATTTAGAACAAGTAATTCAATTATTATCTTCCTTTGAAGGTACTCAGATTTATCCAAAAAATGAAACTAAACAGGAGGTTTTTGAAAAAGCAGCGGATGCTGTTGATTCTGGAGAACTTCCTGATGGCCTTTATCGCTTTTCTTCTACTGTAAAAACAGAAAAAGGGAAAGAACAAGTTAGCGGCACTCTTTCAATTGAGAACGGTAAATTAAAAGTATTAAAAGGCGCTAAAGTTTCAAGCGATAATAGAATAAGTGATGGTGGATATCATGAAAAACGAGATTCTTTAAGTGGAATAATTACAGATGGGATTTTGACAGAAGATTGTGAGTGTACTTCAGTATCTATGGCTGTCTCTATTATCTGTGGCCGTAACAGAAATGGCTGGAATGAATGGAAGGATTCTAATGGAAACTTAATAAATACATATAGGAATAAACATCTCTATTCTGATGAAAATATTAAATAGATATATGTAAGATTTAGTTCATGATTTGCATGTTCATTTAAATCAATATTTGCTAAAGTTTGGCAAAAAGGAACATTTAGATAAAATATATGATTTAGGTCAGTTGCATTTTTCACTTGCTACATTCTTCAAAAATTGCGACAGAGATAATGAAACAAACGGTAAATATGAAGGTGAGATTTTTTATAAAGTGTATAATCTCTGCTTATATAAAAGTTATGGTCAGGAATTGGATTTGAAACATCCTTATAAATTATCTGAAGAAGCATTAATGAGGACAGCTTTTAGAAAAGTTTCTAAGATTCCATTCATTTCATTTTATTAATTATTGGTGCTATTTTTAATTCTTTGTTATGTGAAAAAACATAAGGTAAGATTCTTAATAAGTTTCCTGAGTACGATACTGTTGCTATTATTTATAGAATAAAAGATTTTATTGATTTTTTATTATCAAAAAGAAGCGTATATTTTAATAATATTCAATACGTTGAGGAAACATCCAATGAACACGATATAAAAAATCTTTTACATTGTTTATATCACAAAAGAACAAAATATAAACATCAAAATGAATTTAGAATAGCACTTTTAGATGAACAAGGTGATTATTCGATAAATGTTGAGTTTGGGAAATTATCCGAATATGCTTTTATTTTACATATTAACGAATTGAAAAGTGTCTTATTAGTTTCTAATAATACTGATAAAGCAAAAAGAACTATAAAAGAACACGAAATACTCGGATATAAATGTGTCCATCAAAGATTTCCACATTGACATATTGAACAAAATAAACGCCGATTCTTCGGCGTTTTCTTATGACTGAAATTTAAGTGAGGATAACTGAAAATTCAGTCGTTTCTCTTCTCTAAATCTTCTTTATGGATATGAAGCTCTTCAGGAATCTTATCTGACCATGGTAAAAGATCTTCGATCGGTTCACTCTTGATGTGATACATCACATAGCTTAGATACTGATCCGGGATCAATAGATTCGCTTGTGCTGTCTGGATGATACTGAAGAGTTCAGCTGTGGCATCTGCTCCCCTTTCTGTCTTGCAAAATAAGAAGTTCTTTCGATTGATGACAAAAGGTTTGATTGCTCTTTCAGCAGCGTTGTTAGTCATTTCAAGATGACCATCTTTTAGAAAAGTGAGCATATCATCCCAAGCGTTTTTAAAATAATTCACTGCCTTTGATAAG
>JALEUS010000053.1 GCA_022780765.1 Bacilli bacterium
CCTTCCGGTCCTGACCAGGTTCGATAAGAAAAGTCACGATGGTGATACTATTTTAATAAATCGACACTGATAAGTAAAGAATATTGATAACATCAAAAAGAAGACTATAGAAAAGATGTGATAGATAATCATCCTGCTGTAACTTCTTTCTTTGAGAGGATGACATTCATTCATCTTGCAGGAGTCACTTTGCTGCTTCCTGAAGGAAGAGATGGAATTAAAATGCATGTCATTCTATTAAAAAAACAATCGAGATAGAAAATGAATCTATCAATATTGAACAGATCTCTTACTGGTTATCAAAAACTGTCTGTCACTTCGATGATATACATCTTATAAGAGATCATCCTAAATCCTCAAAAATGGTAAAAGCTGAAAATAGTATTTCCCTATGCTCAAATACGTCATAAAAAAGGAGTATTGATAATAACAAACTCCTTCTCTTTAGAAATAAAGATGATGAAGATGAAAAAAAGATAAGAAGAACACCGGTAACAGCGTAGATGCATTAACTATCGTCTTCTACGTTATCTACTCTTTAAAGTAGTTAAAGAAGAAAGTGATTTTAAGAAGATAAAAAAATTGACCTTAGATATAGGAGAGGTGTCCTTTTTGATACCTTCTTACTTTGAAGACTGCTATAGATGCTCTATTAAAAAAGAAAATTTTTTAATTGATTCTTCTCTTGAGATAATCATAATAAAAGCATTGTATTTTTGAAGAAACTGCAAGAATACAATTTCTACTGTTGAGAATAAAACGATATGCCATAACTGTAAGAAAGATGACACTTATCTTCTACTAGGAAGAGATATCATCATAAAAGAGATTGAAGTTGAATAAATAAATTATCAAAGAAGATGTGACATTATATTCTTTCTTGTCACTATACCTATGAAGACATTTTGATCATCAACAACAGGAACATAGTTCTGCTCTAACATAACTTTGTAAAGAGAAGATATCTCAGCCGATACATAGACAGGTTTTATCTCCCTGTACTCTTTTACCTCACTTAAAGGAATCTTCTCTAAATCATCAAAATCAGTTCTGTTAGCTAAGATGTAAGACAAGAAGTCTCCGTAGTTTAACGATCGCAGATAATAACCTGTCTTTCTTTCGATGACAGGTATTGTAGCATATTTGTGAACCTCCATCTTCTCGATAGCTTGCCTGACTGTGAAATCTTCATATAGGAAGTCTACCTGAGCTTTAGGAGTTAAAAACATAAGTATATTATCCATATATCACCTATTAAAAATCAAACAGCTTAAAAGCTAAGAAGATAGGAAGAAACATGTTGTGCTTCAAAAAGAAATAATATATTTTTCTTTTCATTGACTCATCCTTTAAATTGACCTTATTCTTGCTTTCTTCATAGATAGAATCTTTCTTCAATCTCTTAAAAAACAGAGATGATTCTTTGAATGTATGCCTTTTAATAAATCGAGAAAGATAGAACTTGGACACATCAAATTCCATTGTTGAAAATATCTCTTTATCAAGATTGTTTCTCTTTGCATAATTATCCATGTAATCTCTTAGTCTCTTTCTGAGCTGAAGAAGATCTTCATATTCTTTCTGATTAACATGGGAGTGAGATTTAGAACCTGTCACCTGAAGATAATACACTCCTATAAAAGGAATATTCTTCACCTTACTGCATTCAGCTAAAGCAGCAGATACAAAAAGATAATCCTCATATAAAGAGAAGTTCTCTTCCTGATAGATATCAATCATCTTATCTACGATCTCTTTTTTATACATCATCGCCCAGCGGTGAACAGAGATGTATCTGAAAGCTGTGAATCTGTTTTCATCAGTGTAATAGTGAGATAAGAGAAAATTCATATCTTCCTTTTCATATTCTCTTCTTGAAGTTGAGTAAGTATTTATCTCTTTCCCTTTTTCATTTACAGTCTTGTATCCAAAGGAGAGAGCATCAAAATCTTCTACCTCTTCAACCAATGTTGAAAAAAGATTCTCAACATAAGTGTCATCAGCATCGAGATAAAGAACATAATCTCCGGTAGCTTTTTTGCTTCCGTATGAAATAGCAGAAGCTAAACCTCCGTTCTCTTTGTTATACAATTTAATTCTTTTATCATCAAGATAAGAAGAGATGACTTTCTCACTTTCATCTGTTGAACCATCGTTGACGATAATTACTTCATAGTCTTGATAAGTCTGTTTCAAAATAGAGTCTACAGATGAAGCTATCGTCTTGCTTGAATTAAAACATGGTATGATCACACTCAGTTTCATTTCATGGCCTCCTTATATATCTTTCTGATAATCGTCGTTTCCATATATTTATCGATATCTATTCTCCAATTTAACTTCATAGGTCCTCTATCTAAATAAGCTAAGCTTTCGTCATCCGCTTTCTTAGATAAGTTCTCAGACAGGAAATAACAGTTGTAATCTAAAGAGAAGCTGTCTTTAAATCTATCCATACATGAGTCTCCTACTCTGTAAATAAGACAAAACATCAAAAAGATATCTATCAAGAAATAGATATCATTTCCATCATTGTCCAAAAGGTAACTATCAAAAAGTTTTAACATCGCTTGGGCTAAAGGATGATTCTCACTTGTCGCTATAAAGAAAGAAGAGTAACAGCACGATTTCCCTTTGTAAGATAAAAAAGATGAATGATTCTTGGTGTTGAGTGTAAAAAATCCATCTGCACTATTAGAATTTATCTCTAATCTTTTTGCTAAATAGACGGTTGAATCTATCCACACTCCTCCTCTTGATGAAAGCAAAGTCCACCTTAAAAGATCAGAGAAAAACTGAATAGTGATCTTCTTTTCATCAAGAAGTTTCAGATACATAGGATTTATCTCTTCCATATCAGAGATGTACTTTTTATCGATGAACACTATCTTGTAATCAGGATAGAGTCTTTTAAGCTTCAAAAGACACATACTGCATATCTTAGGAAGAGAAGAGATTCCATCGTACCAAAAGAAATAAAACACTTTAGGTATCTCTTTCTTCTCAGGAGCGTATGTAAAATCTTTTAATAGATGAGAATACTTCTCATCTAAAAGAGAGATATTTTTATTCATATCTTCCTTAGCTTTAAGTGATTGCTTTTTTCTATTAAGAATTACCTTGAACGCTTTAAAGAAACCGTATGTCTTCTGATAATCTCTGACCTTAGAAAAAAAACTCATCGTCAATCACCCTTTTTATAAGTGTATTTCTTTTTTAAGAAAACGTATATCTTCTTAAACCAGTGCTGTTTTTCAAAAAAGAGATATTTTTGATTTTTTACAGTAAGTTTATTCTTATCAACATAAACATCAAAAAGAAGTTCTGATATGAAACCATAAATCCTCTGTTCATAGATAGACCAAGAAGATATGTCAACTCTTCCATCTAGTTTAAAGATGACTCCAAATATGAAATCTAAAAGAGGAATTGCTACCTCTTTTTTAGCAATGAACATGTTGAAGTAGTGACCTGTTCTTCTCTTCATATGCTTATCAAAAGAAGATAGATACTCAGAGTAGTACTCTTCGATGACTTTCCTTACTTCATCAATCGGTGCCTTCTTATGAGAATGAATGTAGTGAGAATAATTGGTCTCGATATAATAATGTCTCTTCTTAGGAAGAATAATATCTTTCTTCGCTAATGCTTTTTCTATCTCTTTAGAAGTGATGACATTATCAAGCTTCTTTCTGAAGCAGAAATCACTCTTCATGAAGTAACGCCTGTAGTGAACAAGACCGATAATATCGTAGTCTGTCAAATTCTTATATGCCCAGTAAAGACCGGTCAATTCACAATAATTCGGATTTCTAGCTGATATATTATCCCCGGAATCATCTCTCAATTCTAAAAAATGATTCTCTCTAGTAGCAGCTCCTAGTTCAAGAGGCACATATATGCTGTTATCAGGGGTTTTAAACTCTTTGTGCAGAGCAACAATCAATTTAATTTTTGACATTCCAATAAACTCTCTTGTAATATAATAACATAAAAAAGTTTTTTATTATAAAAACAAAAGGAATGTGAGGTGTAATTATGTATGATTTCTTGATAGTTGGCTCTGGTCTTGCAGGAAGCACAATAGCTGATCTTTTGAAAAGAAAAGGATACAAAATTGCAGTTATCGAAAAGAAAAAATATGTCGGAGGTTCAAT
>JALEUS010000054.1 GCA_022780765.1 Bacilli bacterium
GTATCCTAAAGTGCTTGTCACTCCTCATGTCGGTTCATCAACAGATAGAGCACTGATCGATATGATTGAAACATCCTTGAAGAATATGGATGAGTATTTAACTACAGGTAAATGCTCTAATTCACTGATAAAATAATAATTTATTAATTAATATTATCTTAGGCCCTGATAAATAAAAGTCAGGGTTTTTTTATAAATTCTAAATAGTTTAATATTTTTTTGCTTTTTTCTTAGAAATATATGAATATATATTATTGATATAAAAAATAAGAACCAATTTATTGAGATATGAATGATAGTCTAGAAGATCTGACATAAAAAATAAAATATTGAATTTACTATCTCTGCTGTTTCTCTCCCTGTCTATGAGTTTAACAGGTTGTAAAATACTGACTCTTCAAAAAGCAGTGCAAGCTGCACTTCACCTGCTATCTACTACAAATCTTGCATCTGCAGTGAAAAGGGAACGGAGACTTTTATAACAAGTGTCCCATTAGCACACAGTGTGTTATAAAACTGCTCTTATGATCAGCAAAGCATGCTAGATACATACAACAGGAGCGGAGAATGCCTCTCTTATCATCAATCTATTGATGAAGATATTTTAAGTGAAAACAATCTCATCTTTGAAGAAGAAACTGATACGAGATGCAAAGTTGTCAAATATAAGAGATACTATAACGATGAAAGAGATGATTTTGTTGTCATTCCTAGGACATGGCAAGGAAAAGAAGTTTACTCTGTAGCAGAAAATGCTTTTAAAGATAAAGAGAACATCGGCACAGGCACTATCACTGAAAACGTCACATGTATCGACGATTACGCTTTAATAACTGCACCTATCTTGTAAATGTGTACTTAGCTAATGTGTCAAGTATAGATAGCTACGCTTTCTCCTGTACCAGTCTTGCACAGATAACTTTATCTGATACCATAAATATCAAAGATGAGCACGCTTTTGATGGTGCAGGACTCACTAATATAAATCTCAAGAATATCTCTATTGTTAGAGAACATGCATTTGCAAACTGCTCATCTTTAAGAAGTGTAGACTTCTCTTTATCAGGAATCACTGAACTTCCAGATTTTATATTTAAAAACTGCACTTCCTTAGATAATGTCAGCATTCCAAGTACAGCCAACATGATAAAAGATGGAGCCATTGAAGGTTATACTCAACTTAAGAAGATATTCATCTCAGTCAGTGTTACTTACATCGGTTATGACCAAAGTTTATACGCTGTCTTCACAGGTTGCACATCTCTATCTGATGTTTATTATTCAGAAACAAGCGATCAGTGGAACAGTATTACCATCGCTTGTGATTACGATAAAGAGATCTTAAGTTCAGATAAAATTCATTTCAATTCCACACATATTGAATAGTACTAGCCAGTAAAATAATAGATATTATAGATACAAGTGTAAAAATCATAAAAAATTAATTAAATGATTTTGCCAATAATGTATAATATTTATAACTAAATAGGAAGTATCATTATGAAAAAGCATTACTTTTGCAAATTCATCATATCGGTCATCTGTTTGACGATGTCACTTTTCAGTTGTCAAAAGAATGGGAATGAAAACTCATCTGTTGAACCTGATACACCTTTACAACCGAAAAGTCAGCTTCTTGAAAAACCGGACTGGTCTCTTGAAGATGATAATTTAATAGAATACGATAAAGAAGGTTACTATGACAGCAATGTCTTTATAGATGTCGAACCAAATTTTACATTTAAACTAGCTCAGAATGATAAGAGCAAAGAGATGTATGATCCAACATCAGAGTTAAAGGTCTACGATTCTCAGCACATCATTAAATCACTTAACTACACCTACAGCGATTACATATATTCATTTTCACCGATTGAACCATATGAGAAGGGAAGATATTACACTATTGAGATAAATGATAATTCTACCCTGATATTCAAAGATAAGAATCCATCTTTAAGAGAGGTACATTTCAATGTCAAGGCTGAAGAGAAAAAGATCTTCGATGTCAGAGATGATGTAAAAAAGTTTCTTCTGGATGATATCATCTCTCAAGCTGATAACCCTTTAGATAACACCTACTCACTGACTATCAAAAAGCCGTTGAATCTAAAACAAGGAGACACTTTCCTTTTCTATAATGGAAAAGAGATGGATGATGATTCCTTCTTCGGTGAGTTCATCAAAGAAGAAAAGGTATCAAACACATATCTGGTGACCTACACTGTTCCTGACTTAAATAAAGTCTTCAAAGAGGATGGAGTAGATGTTCTTATCAGAGACTATCAGCAAGGAGAGCTTGAAGATCTGCAGCTCAACTCTAAAAAGAACATTGAAAACCAAGTGAAGAATTCTAAAGCTCTGACAAACTTTTTTTATCAAAACTATCTGCAGGTTGTCAAAGATGACCAGCTGATACTTAGAAAAAAAGACTTCCTAGATTTCGTCGATATGGCATCCATCAATATCGATTTCGGTTTAAAGTGGCCAGGCTGGTCTTTCGAACTGAATATCTCCTTTACAGTACCCATGGAAAACAAGATTTCAGACTACACTGATTTGACATGGAATTTTAACTACTACAGGCTTTCAAACAACTCTATTTCATCATCCTTTAAGCTGAGAAAGAAACTTGGAATACCCTACTGGGCTGACATGAGTTTCGATCTGAAAGAAGATGTCTCTAATTCCTTTACTGTCACAGTTGCTTTCGGCCCCAAATTCAAAGAAGATGATGACGATAAAAGAAAGAAGTATCAGTCTTTAAAAGACTATGTGAAAAGCGAAGTCTCTAACTTGAAACAAGCTGACAGCAAATTCAAAACATACGATAAGCTCAGCAGTGATAATGTGAATCTATCTGGAAACAAACTCTCTATCGCCATAGGAAAAGGAAGATGGCCTTTCTATGTCTTTGATCTGTACATCTCCTTTTCAATAGATGTGACTTTGGACTTGAAAGGTGTTTTCAATTACAACTACACATCACGAAGTGTCAACCACATCATAGAATATAAAAACAGTGAGGATGATGTCAAAGGTGGAACAAGCAAAGAGTACAGCAGCTCATCTCACGATATAGCGATAGGTGCAAAGTTATCTTTTTCACTCGGAATAAATTTCACTATCGGTTTAGGAGTGGTCGGACTTGAAAAATACATTCATCTGCAAGGTACTGCTTTTGTAGGAGTCTACTTCAAGGCGCAGATCTTTGGAGTTGTGATGATTCAAAACTTCAATGAAGAACAGAGCAAGAGTACTATCAATTACTCCGGTTTTATTGAAGCCGGTTTCCTGTTCACTTTAAAAGTAGATTTGAAATTCTTCTTTTTAGGTGTTTCATTTACACCGCTACTAATAAAAGTACCGTTTTTCTCAGTGTCTAACGATGTGCAGATAATGAGCTATGTCAAAGAAGAAGAGATCACAATTCATGAGAAAGAATTTGATATCAACACTACCGAGCTTCTCTCTTTCTATGTCTTCGATCCTTACTTCATGCGCAACAGAGAAGAGACCTACGATGCTGATAAGGAAGTGAACATATATCGAAACAAAAAGAACGTCACTGAAAGAATGTTTAATTTCACTTTCAAAGAAGGAAAGTATCTTTACTACAGAGACGGAAAGATACACATCAAAGATAATGCTCCTATCGATTTTTATGATACCATGTACATAGATACTCCTGAGGAGATATACAGATTATCTGATGGTGAAAAGCATCTCAAAGAAGTACCTATCCACTACATCTCTTCTTTGGCTAGACCGATATACATCGATGACCTCTTCATAGGTTACCAGTACTGGGGAGAAAAATTTAAACTCCCAAAAGCACAGGAGAAGAAAGGATATAAATTCTACGGTTATCAGTACGAGAGAACATCTTACTATTATGATGAGAATGAAGAGATCATCATCCAGAAAGGAGAAGATATTTTACAACCTGTCCACTTCTACACCTCTTATTATGAGTATGTAACCTTCACAGTCAACTTCTACGATGGGAAAGAAAATCTGATCTCTTCTCAGCAGGTAGAAAGAGGAAAAAGTGCTGTTGAGCCATCTGCTTCACTCAGAGATAAAAACATGTCAGGATACACATTCATCTGCTGGTCTACTGATTTTTCTAAGGTGTTTTACGACCTTGATATCTACGGAATATACGGAGGTATCGAAAATGTTTAAAAAATTGATTTTACTCCTTTTATCTTTCTTGATGATTCCTTCTTTATATTCAACTTCAAACTCTTCTTTTTCTTCTGATAATATCTTAGAAGTCAAACCTCCCTACGTCCCTGAAGTGACGCCTGAAAAAGAAAAATCGATAGTGAAAGTAAACATCATCAACATTCCTGAAGAAGGAATCAAAATAGGTCACTTCGATGAGCATAATATTCAGTATGAATATGTTTACGATGACTCTAGCAAAGACTATTTTCCACTTAAAGAATCATCCTTCCCCGAGAGGATAAGGCATGATGTTTTAGGTAGAGAAGGAACCTACAAGTTAAATCTGTTAATAAAAAATGTTGAAACAGTATTCTCTTTCACAATGCTTCCTACAGATAAGATATACACAGTGGACCTTATCGATTTTGATGACACATTGATATCTTCCCAACAGGTAAAGCACAACGACTATCCTATCTTCCCTATTAAGAATCCTCATCGTCATCAAGATAACAGTCACAGATATATCTTTGACTCATGGAGCTACACCGGTTTGATAGATGATAACTCTCCTAAAAAGATCAAAGCCAATTACACATCTGTTTCAAAGTATAAGGACTTTGTCTCTACTAAAGATGATGTCTTAACAAAGAAAGATGACTCATCTTTCACAATCTATCTAGGAAGATATTACAAGGTTCCTATCTACTGCTCTCCAAGTATTGCTATCTCTTCATCTTCAAAGACAGTGATACCTTACGACATGACAGATTGCTCGCAGGAGATAGTAGAGACTTACAAGGATAGACTTCTTTCCTCCTTCCTTCAGATCTACAATTTCTCATACGATTCTAACAACAGGTTTACTAACTTTGAACGTTACGAGATAACCAAAGATCTTCTCACATTCGGAAGAGACGATGACAGAAAGGTGTTGATGCTCAGCGATGATGAATATGTCACTTTATCTTCTTCATCAGTCATCGACATGATGAACTCTATTGCAAACGATGATTCCTACGCAAAAGGAGAGTACATAATACCTGAGAACTACAATGTGAATGGATCATATTACGCTGTCAATCTCTTCATGAACATCGATATCTTCATCAATGTGTCTTACTCATACGATACGCTCAACAAAAGATACAGATTCACCTTATCTGAAATAAACATGTCCTCAGCTGATCACTTTATCGATCTGGTTTACAGAGGACTTCATGACACTGAGAAAAGGCCAACCGGTAAATATAAGATAAATCTGATGGGTGATAATTTTGAATCTCTTATCAGCAAGGAAGTGATCTTATGAAAAAAAGATACATATTCCTTCCTCTTCTTATCTCTTCAGCTATCTTAGCGACAGGATTATCTCTCATCTTGATCTCCATGTCTGATGAGGAACAGATATATAAATCAGCATGTAGACTGTTAAATGACTACGATTATCTGAACGCTCACGATCAGTTTAAAAAGGTCAGGGGATACAAAGACAGCGATATTAAAGATGCGATAGCGACCTCTTTAAACTATCTGACTGAAGATAAAGATTATGAAAGAGCAATCGATACTATTGTAAAAAGTAGCGGTTGTGTCAACGTCGACTTCCTTTCAGATGGAAGCAAGAACAATTCAAAAATAATCAAATCCAGATACATCGATGAAACAAGCTACAAAGAACATTACTCATTTAGCGGATGGAAACTTAACACTTTCTATTATGTTGAAGACTCAACCACAGTGAACATATCTCTTATAGCAGACTTTAAAGAAGACACCTACTCTATCGACTACGATGTTCTCCCCGGTTTTATCATCGACGCTAAAACAAAATACAATTACAATCAGGAAGATATAATAATTCCTTCACCGACAAGAGAAGGATACTCTTTCATCGGATGGAAGGTCAACGATGAAGAAAACATATACCAGAATTACACGATAAAAAAAGGCTCATCAGGGAACTTCTTTTTTAAAGCTGTTTACGAAGCTAAAACTTACACTATTAACTTAAATCCAAACGGAGGAGATTGCTCGATCTCTTCTTTAGATGTGAAATATGATGAGATGCTCTCTTTACCAGAGTGTAAAAAAGAGAATTACACTTTCTTAGGTTGGTATCTTGATGATACAAAGATAGAAGGAAAGTACACAATCGATAAAAATGTGACATTGACTGCCAAATTCACTCCTTCAACTTACAGGATAAATTACAATCTCGAAGGAGGATACTTCCTTTCCTCTTACCCTGAATACTACTCCTATTCAACAGAGAGAGTAAAGATACCTTACCCATCGAGAAAAGATTCTGTCTTCTGCGGATGGATCATTGATGATGACACTGTTGTTTTAGATTACGAGATCCTTCCTTTATCAACAGGAGAAATTAATTTAAGAGCACTTTTTATCAATGGAGAATTCTCGAAGAACAATACAAGAATAGAAAAACTGACTTCCTTCACTTCATATAGACAAGATGGGACAAGATATCCTGCTCATGTGCTAATTCCTTACTATGTCACTGAGATCAGCGAAGATTGTTTTTCAACCATGGATGAGATACTCTCTTTCTCATTAGAATTAAACAATGACAATTTCCAGATTGAAAACGATTTTCTTTTGACAAAAGATAAGAAGAAAGCTCTCTTCTTTGCAAGAAGCAGAAAGTACTCCTCTGCTGACACTGTAATCTCTGTTCCCGACTCAGTGACATCCATCGGTAAAAACTGCTTTTCAAATAACAGCCAAGCCACGGATAAACTGTCATACAGAATCAGAGGCAAAGTAGAAGGAAAGAATGTGACAGAGATATATGATAACGCGTTTTTCTACTCGTACATCAGCTCTGTTGATTTCCCTAAATGCAAATATATTGGAAACTATGCTTTCTATTACTGCACACAACTACTTGACTTCAATGACACATTTAAAAACATCTACTATCTTGGGGATTACTCTTTTGCTGGAAACAGAGCTGAAGAGATAACTTTATATGAGAATCTTGCTAAATTAGGATACAGGGTTTTTGAATCTTCAAGAATGAAGAGATTTTTCTGCTTATCTGATATCATCGATGACTTCTCAAGCGTATTACAAGGATGTGTCTTTTTGCAGGAGATATACTTAAAATCAGCTACAACCAGAATCCTCTCGATGTTTTCTTCATATATTCCTTCATCTTTAGTGAAGATAGAAGTAGGAAGTGGAAGTGCTATTCCAGATGAGTTTTTAAAAGATATAAGAAGCATAAACACAGTCTCTCTACCAAGAGATATTACCTCTATCGGTAAGTACGCTTTTAAAAACAATTCGATATCTTCGATAGTTTTAGATGATGTTGTTACCATTGATGAATATGCCTTTTCAGGATGCAAAAATCTAACTTCAGTAGATTTATCTAATAATACAACTTTAAAGACGATAAAGAAATATGCTTTTGAAGACACAGGATTGAGTGAAATAACTATTCCTGAATCTGTAGAGACTATTGAAGACTATGCTTTTTATAATACCAAGTTAAAACAGATAACTCTTCCCGTCTCCTCTTTTAAAAACTTTTCAAAGCTGTTTAATACTGATATTCCCTTTGATTCACTCAAGATAAACTTGACAGGAGAAGGAAAAATCAGTTACGACATGTTCTCCTCTTGCTACGGAATAGAAGAGATAAATGTGTCTGAAAATATCACTTTCGATGACAGAGCATTTAAAGATCTCACCACACTTAAAAAAATCTCTCTTCCCTCCTCAGTAAAAAAGATAACAAACTCAATGTTTTATAACTGCACCTCACTGGAAAACATCTATCTCCCTGAGATAGAGGAGATAGGTACATACAGTTTTTATAACTGCTACAACCTTCAGTACATAAAATCTTCTTTAGGATATAATCATCTTCCAAGCACACTAAAAAAGATAGGTTCAAACAGTTTAGGATCACTGACCAAGATACATGAGTTATACATACCTGAAGGAATAGAAAACATCTCTAAGGAAGCTTTTTTTAACTGCAATTATGATCTCTATTTCAAGAGTGGAACGGACACATCAAAATTCGATCCAGACTGGAATTACAACTTCTTTGGTCATGTGAACAATTACTGATTATGTACTCACTAAAAACAAGCCCTAAGGCTTGTTTTTAAAGATATAAATAGCAATGGGGATATCAGAAATTAAAAACTGAACTCTTTGATAAGTTTTTCAAATCCTGCTAGAGCTTCTTTTTCATCATCGCCTTCAAACAGGATCGTGATATTTGAATTGGTAGGCACAGGAGGCAAACCAAAAACATTCATTATCGACTTTAAATCGCATTCCTCTGAAGTTTCTAATTTCAAAGTGACATGGCAACGATAATGATTTGCTTCTTCGACTAATTCAGCTGATGATCTCGATGTAAGTCCACCGGAGTTTTTGACAGTAATAATGATTTTTTCCATAGTATCTACCTACAAGAAATATAATATCACTTTTTGTAATCGCTTTCAATAGATAATTTCTTTTTATTTTTTGATGCTTTTTTAACTGGTAAAAATTTTTAGATTTATCATCTTTTTTAATTAACTTTCCTTATATATAATTAGGTAGATACAATGAAAAAAGAATTATTGGATAAATTTAAGGAAGCCATAGTTGCTATTCTTCCTATCGTCATCGTTTTGTTTGTCATCTCTTTCTCGATCCCTTCTTTTTCAAGTGAGAGCAATCAGCAGAAGTTTGGCCCTGTTATTCTCTCTCTTATCATCTCTTCTGTTCCTCTCATCTTAGGAACAGTATTGTTCTCTTTAGGTGTTGAAAAAAGCATCGCAAAGATAGGTTCGATAGTAGGAAGCAAGGTCACAAAAAGAAAATCGATCATTCTTCTTTTAATCATAGGTGGTATGCTAGGATTCCTTGCTACTTTAGCTGAGCCTGATTTATCCTTGCTTTCAAGTCGAATATCAAAATCAGGCCCTGACTGGATACTGATTCTGATAGCTTCTTTAGGTGTCGGACTGTTCATGATAGTCTCTATTTTAAGAGTCATCTTCAACAAAAAATTAAAGCACATACTGACTATAGGATATGGTCTTATATTCACCTTGGGATGTCTAGCTGACAAGAACTTCTTTTCGATAGCTTTCGATGCAGGAGGTGTGACAACAGGAGTTGTCACTGTTCCCTTCATCTTAGCTTTGAGCACATCTGTTGCAAGAGTGTTAGGAGGTAAAGACAGCGAAGATAATTCTTTCGGATACTCCGGTCTTTGCTCAATGGGTACTGTTTTAGCAGTGATGATATACTCGCTAATACTTAAAAACATAGGCCTTCTCTCCTCTTTAGAGACAACTCTTCAAGAGAAGTTTAATCTGATCAATGGAAGTGATGAGCTTGTCAAAGAGATAAGCACTTACAGTGATTTAGGAAAACTGTACCTGGAGAATTTCTTATCTTCTTTAAAGGATGTCATCTTATCTTTGTCACCTCTTCTTCTGTTTTTTATCATCTTCAGTTTCTTTATTCGCATCAAGAAGAAGACAGCTGTCTCTATCTATGTAGGTTTTCTTTACACTTTCTTAGGTCTTGTTTTATTCTTTCTCGGAGCTGAGTCTGGCTTCATTCCTTTTGCAAGCAGGTTAGGACAGTTCTTTGGAGATAACAATGACATGTTCTATCTTTTTATCATCGTCGGCTTCATCTTAGGTTTCATATCGATGATAGCAGAACCTTCAGTAAAGATATTAGCGCGCAATGTATCCGATGTCTCAGCAGGTGCTATCTCTGAAAAAACGATCTTCTTATCTCTATGTCTCTCTTCTGGTATAGCACTTGTAGTAAACTGCATCAGAATCAATTTCGATATCGATATTTTACTTTTTATCATTCCTCTTTTCATCATAACTATAGCCTTATCTTTCATAACTCCTGAGATCTATGTTGGAATAGCAATCGATGCAGCTGGAGTAGCAACGGGAACGATGGCTAGCTGTCTTTTCCTTCCTATGTCCATCGGTTTTACAGCAAAAAGATATGATAGCGTCGGTATGTATTTGATGAGAGATGGCTTCGGTGTCGTTGGAATAATGTCGATTTTTCCAATAATCATCTGCGAGATACTTGGTATCATAGCAGTTAGCAAGACATCGTTAAGCTACAAGAAAGCTATCAAGAGCGTGATAGAAGAAGATGATTCACAGATCATTCATCTTCCAATGTAGAGGTGATTATGTCAAAGAAAAAACTGATTTCAAATCTGATCTTTGAGAAAGAGAAGAAAAAAAAGATACCTTTTGATCAAAGAGAGAAAATCTCTTCCCTATCTCTTCTTTTTATCATAGTAAACAAAAATCAAGGAAACTACTTTGTAACTGAGTTTCAGAAAAGAGCAATTCCTCTATCTATCGTCCTTTACGCCTCCTCTTTACCTCCTGAAGACATAAGGTCTATTCTCTCAGTCGACTCTTTAAAAAAAGAGATGGTCGTTTCAATCATCAGAGATGAAGATAAAGATGAACTCTTCAAGATAATAAAAAACAGATTCAGCATATCTAAGACCAGCAAGGGAATCGCTTTTCTTTCTAAAATTGATTCCGTCTCTGGAATACTCACTTACAAATACTTATCAGATTATATAAGGAGGAAGAAAGAAGTGGAAAATAATATTGTAGCAGATGATGATCAATATGAACTTGTCATCGCTATTGTCAACAAAGGAGCAACCGACTTAGTAATGGAAGGAGCAAGAAAACAAGGAGCGACAGGAGGAACGATTTTAGTTGCTAGAGGTACTGGCAATCCTGATTTAGCTAAGATGTACGGAGTTGTCATTCAACCTGAGAAAGAGGTTGTCTTCATCGTGGTAAAAAAAGAGATAAAAGATGCTGTTATGAAAGAGATATACGATGATGCCGGTTTAGATAAGAAGAGCCAAGGAATCATTCTCTCTCTTCCGATTTCAAAAGCGTATGGACTGTTTGAAAACGACGAAAAAAAGGCCTGACAGAGGCCTTTTTCTTTTTTTTATTTGATGATTGAACAGTGCATGTAAGGGATTAAAACTTCAGGTACTGTGATCGTCCCATCTTCGTTTTGATAGTTTTCAATGACAGCAGCGACTGTTCTTCCTACAGCTAAACCAGAACCGTTTAACATGTGGACAAATTCAGTCTTTGAATCCTTATTTCTTTTAAATCTGATATTCATTCTTCTAGCTTGATAGTCAGTATCGTTAGAACAGGAAGAAATCTCCTTGTAGACAGGATCCTTACAGACGTACTTGCCATCTTCTAAAACAAAAACATTGTACGATGGAAGGAAGACTTCTAAGTCATATGTTTTGGCAGCTGAGAAACCTAAATCACCTGTCGAAAGACATACTCTTCTAAATGGAAGTTTAAGAAGTTTTAAAATGAGCTCTGCTTCACTTGTCAGCTTTTCAAGCTCTTCAAAAGATGTCTCAGGAGAAGTGAACTTGACAAGCTCTACTTTCTGGAACTGATGCTGTCTGATGATACCTCTTGTATCTCTTCCAGCTGCACCAGCCTCAGCTCTGAAACAAGATGAGTAACCGACAAATGATTTAGGGAGATCACTGTAATCTAGAATCTCATTTCTGTAATAATTGGTTATAGGAACTTCCGCTGTTGGAATAAGCCAGAGAGAATCTGATGTGTTCTCAGTTAAATAAGCTTGGTCAGCAAACTTTGGAAGCTGTCCAGAACCAGTGAGAGAATCGCTGTTGACAAGGAATGGTGGAAGAACTTCAACATAGCCGTTATCCGAGTGAACATCAAGCATGAAAGCAGAGAGAGCTCTCTCAAGTTTTGCAAAAGCACCCAGGTAGAAAGTGAAACGACTGCCGGTCACCTTTCCTGCTCTATCGTAGTCAAAGTATCCCATCTTTGCACCTAATTCCCAGTGAGATAGAGGTTTGAAGGTAAACTCAGTCGGTTTGAGATAATATTTCTCGACCCTGTTTTTACTCTCATCTTCTCCTACAGGAAGAGAATCATCAGGTAAATTTGGAGTTTTCAAAAGAATTTCCTTGATCTTCTCTTCACACTTGACTCTCTGCTGATCAAGTCTCTCTATCTCCTCTTTATCAAAAGAAAGCTTTGATAAAAGTTCACTTGCTTCTTTCTCTTTTTTCTGAGCTTTCAGCTTACCGATCTCTTTAGATTGAACATTTCTTCTATTTTTTATCTCATCTGCTTTGATGATGCACTCTTTTCTCTTGCTATCAAGAGAGATGAGATCTCTCAGATAAGAGTAATCTCCAGTTCGCTGCTGAAGTTTTAAAATCACCTGATCCATGTTCTCTAAAACATATTTTATGTCTAACATACTATCCTCCCAAAATCATTACTATTATATTCTTTTATATTGATTACTAAACAGAAAATCGTTCATCTGATCATCTTTTTAACAGATCGTAGAGCTCTTTATAATCGTGTCCTACTTCAACTGCAGGATTATCCATTATCTCCTTCATGTTGACAGTCTCTCTTGAGACAACTTTTTTATTCATCGATATCATATCAGCTAAGACAGTTGGATAGGAAAGAAATGATGAGTTGATAAAAACAGAAGATGACGAAAAAAGCATCGACTCATACAGTTCAGAAGGAAGGTAATCAAGATAGGTTACATTCGATGAAGAGATAAGTCTCTCCTGAAGACTCTTTTTGACCTGATCACGATCGTTGTATCCAAAGAAGATAAACTGTTTAGAAGGAATGTTTCTAGCTAAGCTATCGTATAAAGTGAACTCTTCTTTATCGATAAAAGGGCAGAAGGAAACAACTATCTCTGCGTTTTCATCGTACTGATAATTCTTTCTGAACACTTTTTTTTCAATATCAGAGAGCTCTCTTTTCTTCTTGTTAAAAGAGAGTGGAAGGATCGTCGTCTTCTTATCGATACCATTGTCTTTTAAAAACTTTTCACCCTCTTGAGAAAACAAAAGGATCTCATCTGCTTTCTTGTAGATTTTTAAGATGCTCTCTTTGATGACAAATCTTCTATTTGATGAGAAAAAATCATGCGATGATTGAAAAGCTAAGATCTTCATCTTCTTATCTCTTATCATCCTATCGTATATGAAGTCATCGATATTAAAAGCCAGAATATAATCTGCCTTTGAAAAATCATCGACTTTTTCATCACCGATAGATGATAGATAAGAAAGAAGGTAAGAATTCAACTGATAGGAGAAGTTCTCTTCTCTTTCATCGCACAAAAGATATGCTTTCACTTCTTATTCCCCATCTTCCAAAGATGAATTTTTAATCATCTCAGACAAGATCTTCTCATCTTCAGATTCAGATACATCCTCTTTAATAACCTCTTCTTGGGCTTCATAGTCCTCTTGGCTAGGTTCGATGCAGCAAGAAGATATGCTCTCATTCTCTCTCATGGTGATCATCTTCACACCGCGAGTGTTTCTTCCCATCTCTCTGAGCTGAGATAAAGAGGTCTTGATGGTCGTTCCTTTGGAGGTGATGATGATGATATTCTCATCTCCTCTGACCGTCTTGATAGTGAGTAACGAACCGTTTTCCTCACCTACTTTCATGGTGATGACACCTTTTGATCCTCTGTTTGTGATACGATAATCCTCACCTTTTGAGATCTTTCCAAGTCCCAAAGTAGATAGGGAGAATATCTTATTTCCATCCATGGAAGAGACGACACCTACAACCTTGTTATCACCTTCCAAGGTGATTCCTCTTACGCCTGAAGCTGTTCTTCCCATCGATCTGACCTTGTCTTCAAAGAATGAGCAGACCTTTCCATCGCTTGAAGCTAAAGAGATGATAGCTTTTCCATCGGTCTCTTTGACATCGAGAAGCTCATCGTTTTCAGAAAGGGAGATAGCGATCTTTCCATTGGAATTGATGTTTTCAAAGTTCTTTGCATCACATCTTTTGACGACACCATTTTTGGTCGCAAAGAAGAGATACTTTCCTTCATAGTTATCCATAGAAATAATTGAAGAGATACTTTCGTTATCTTTCAGATCTAAGAAGTTCACAATCGGTATTCCTTTAGAGATCCTCGTTCCTTCCTGTATCTGATAACCTCTGGTGTGATAGACTCTGCCGGTGTTAGTAAAAAACAGAACATCGGTCTTTGTTTTTGAGTGTCTCAGTATTTTGACTGTATCATCGTCCTTGGTCTGGAAACCCTTGACTCCGATTCCACCTCTGTTTTGAATCTTAAACTCAGAAGGATCCACTCTTTTTATGTATCCGTTATCTGTGAGCAAGATAAGAATCTCTTTGTCTTGGATGAGATCTTCATCGCTCTCATCGTAATCGATATCAGAGATCTCAGTTCTCCTGTCATCACCGTACTTTCTTTTAATTTCCTCAAGCTCTTCAATCAGCTTGTTCTGTAGGTATGAGTAGTCATCTAAAAGCTTGTGATACTCCTGACAGTCATTTAAAAGAGCATTTTTCTCATCGATGTACTTCTGATACTCTAAACCGGTGAGCCTCTTTAAAGTCATGTCCATGATAGCTTTGCATTGCTCATCATCAAGAGAGAATCTCTCTTTTAATCTCAAAGAAGCTTCCTCGTTTGTCTTGGAGCTTCTGATGATGTGAATAGCTTCATCGATAGCGTCGGTTATAGCGATTATTCCGTTGAGGATGTGAATCCTGCTTTCAGCCTTCTTAAGCAGGAACTTGGTCCTGTTTGTGATGATGTTCTGCTGGTGCTTGATATAGATATCGATAGCCTGTCTCATAGACAAGACTTTCGGTGTACCATTATCAAGAGCGAGCATGTTGACTGCAAATGATGACTGAAGAGGAGTGAAACGGAAGAGATGATTTAAGACCAGATCAGGATTGGCTCCTTTTTTCAAGACGATTGTGAACTTTGTTCCCATCTTGGCTGAAGAGTAGTCGGCTACAGATGATATTCCTTCTATCATCTTGCTATCAGCTAAGGTTACAATCTTCTTTGCAAGTTCTCTCTTATTTACCATGTAAGGTAATTCTGTAAAGACAATTTCAAAATGATTGCCTAAGTTATTAATAAAATATTTTCCTCTTACTTTAACCGAACCTCTTCCAGTATCAAAGTATCTTCTGATTCCTGCTCTCCCTAAGATCAGACCTCCTGAAGGAAAGTCAGGACCCTTTATCACATTCATCAGTTCCAAGGTCGTTGTCTCTGGATTTCTGATGATCATCTGAATTCCTTCTATAGTTTCTTTGAGATTGTGAGGAGGAATAGATGTAGCCATACCGACAGCGATACCGGAAGTCTCATTACATAAAAGATTAGGGAATCTTGAAGGTAATACTGTCGGTTCTTTTCCTTCCGAATCATATGTGTCTACAAAAGGAACAGTATCTTTATCGATGTCCCTTGTCATCTCCATAGCTATCTTTGATAATCTAGCTTCCGTGTATCTTGCTGCTGCTGGTTCATCTCCATCAGGAGAACCGAAATTACCATGCCCCTGAATAAGAGTGTAGCGCATAGCAAAATCCTGTGCCATTCTGCACATAGCTAAGTAGATAGAGGAGTCACCATGAGGATGATATTTACCCATAACGTCACCGGAGACACGAGCTGATTTCTTAAAAGGCTTGTCAGGGGTGATGTTCATATCCCACATATCGTAGATGATTCTTCTCTGAACAGGTTTTAAACCATCTCTTGCATCAGGAATAGCACGTGAGGTCAAAGTTGAGACAGCGTAGTCTAAAAAAGAGTTCTTCATCTCCACCTGGAATTCATCTTTAGAGATACCGGCGACTATTCCTTCCTGAAGACCGCTGATTCCTTCACCTTTTTCCTCTTTGATCTCTTCTTTATTCTCTTGAGTCAACTCTTCTGTTTCTTTCTCTTCGTCGATCATAATATCCTCCTATCAGATATCCAAGTTCTTGACGAACTTTGCATTAGCGATAATAAAATCTTTTCTTGGTTCAACATTCTCACCCATGAGGTCGATTAAAACATCGTTGCTAGCTTCTGCATCTTCGATTGTAACCTGAAGCATTCTTCGATGATTTCTGTCCATGGTGGTCTCATTTAATTGTTCAGGATCCATCTCACCTAAACCTTTGTATCTCTGAAGCTGATATCTCGCGTTTTCAGGAAGATGACTTTTAATGTTGTCTAATTCCTCATCGCTGAAGGCGTAGTAGTGATGCCCTTGATAAGTGAGTCTATAAAGAGGAGGTAAAGCGATGTAAAGATTTCCGTTTTCAATAAGAGGTCTCATGAATCTGTAGAAGAAAGTCATCAGAAGTATTCTGATGTGCGATCCATCGACATCAGCATCGGTCATGATGATGACTTTGTGATACTTGATCTTGCTGACATCGAAGTTCTCTCCTTGTCCTCCACCTATTGCGTTGACAAGATTATATATCTCAGCATTCTTCTCTATTCTCACAGCCTGAGCTTTCTCAATATTTAAAATCTTTCCTCTCAAAGGGAGGATAGCTTGAGTCTGTGCATCTCTTCCCATGACTGCAGAACCTCCTGCAGAGTTACCCTCGACTATAAATAGTTCTCTTTCCTCAGGAAGTTTTGATATGCAGTCTGTCAGTTTATCTGGCATACTAGAAGAGGCCGATAATTTGCCCATCGTCTGAGCTTTAGCTTTCTCAGCTGCTTTTCTTCCTTTGTAAGCTAAAGTCACTCTTTCAAACCAGAGCTTTCCCTCTTTAGGATTCTCCAAAAGGAAAGTCTTTAAAAAGTCGCCCACTATCGAAGAGACAACCTTCCTCACCTCTTCATTTCCGAGCTTATCTTTCACTTGACCTTCATACTGAGGAGAGGAATGTTTGATAGATAAAACGACAGTCAAGCCCTCTAAGCAGTCTTCAGAACGGTAGTTCTCATCTTTCTCTTTGAGCCACTCTTTAGATCTGAAATAGCTGTTTAACTCTCTTCCAATAGCGAGACGGAAACCTTCTTCATGTGTTCCTCCTCCTGTTGTTCTGATGTTGTTACAAAATGAGTTCATATTTAAAATAGAACCTTTTGTAGGCTGTATAGCACACTCGCAGATGATGGTTGTAGGACCTGCTTCAAGTCCACCCACATCCACTGTAGACTCTCCTTTTATGTAAAGGATTCTGTCAAAGACCTTGTCTTTGCTATCGTTAATATAAGCCACATAATCTTGAATACCATTGTCAAATTTGTGATGAGATGAGATGATGTTATCTTTGTCTCTGTAATCAGTTAAGGAGATATCAAGTCCCTTGTTTAAATAGGCTGTCTGCCTCAAGTAGGTGTTTATGGTGGTGAAATCAAATGTTGTCGTCTCCTTGAAGATTAAGGGATCTGGGCAAAACTCAACCCTTGTTCCAGTCTTGTTTTCATCGCATGTGCCTACCACCTGTAAAGAGGAGACAGGTTTTCCTCCATCTTTAAATACGATCTCGTGAACTTTTCCATCACGGTACACATCGACTTTGACATAGGTCGATAAAGCATTGACAGCTTTGACACCTATTCCGTGGAGTCCTCCTGAGATCTTATATCCGGTCTTAGAGTTAAATTTTCCACCTGCGTGAAGATAGGTGTAAACTGTCTCAACTGTCGATAGACCGGTCTGCGCATTGATATCACAAGGTATACCTCTTCCATCGTCTTCTACAACGATCCTGTTAATTGAAGTGATCTCATCAGGAGGAAGAATAGATACCTGTATGTGTTTGCAGAATCCTGCCATCGCTTCATCTACACCGTTATCAACAACTTCTCTGACAAGATGATGAAGTCCTTTTGAAGAGGTTGTACCGATGTACATACCAGGTCTTTGTCTGACACCTTCAAGACCCTGAAGAACGATGATGTCAGAGGCTGTATAACTATCTTTAGCTTTTAAAGCTTTTTCTTCCTCATCATCGTTGATTTCAACAGAGGCGATGTGTTCTTCATAAAAGTCTTCTTCTTTGACTTCTTCTTTAGTTTGCTTTATCTCTTCTTTAGGTTGTCTTGTTTCATCAGAAGCTACTTTTTCAACCTTCTTTCTCTGCTTTTCAGTGATGATTCTTCTTCTCTCTTCATCGCTGATAATGTTCTTTTCTTTTTCTTCCATGTTATTCCCTCCTTATCTGGTGGTCTTCTATTTTGAATATCGCGAAGTCATCTAAATCTATCTTTTCAACACCGGTGATAATAAACTGCATCCTGTCATTTAGAAACGAAAGAAGAGTGCTCTTTCTTTTCTCATCCAGGTCTGATAAGACATCATCTAACAGAAACACAGGATATCTTTTCGTCTTCTCAACCAAGAAATCGTAGATGGCTAGATTCAAGGAAAGAGAAGCTATCCTGTTTTCACCTTGAGAGCCGGAGATAGACACATCTTTCCCATCTATCAAGAACAGTAAATTGTCTCTGTGCGGTCCAAGAAGAGTTGAAAATGAGATGTTCTCACTGGTCTTGTTCTCTTCAAAAAGAGATATCATCTTTTCAATAAAATCGCTTTGATCATCGACAAGAGGACAGGTGGTCTTGTAGATGAGAGAACACTTCTTTTCCTTTTGGAAGATCGATGAGTAGATATTCGAGATCTCTCTGTTTATAAAATCGATCATCTCCCTTCTGTTTTTAACAATCCTGTATGCCAGATTGACTAGCTCATTTCTAAGCACATCCAGGATATCATCATCATATCCCTTGACAAGAGCTGCGTTCCTCTCTTTAAGAAGTTTTTTATATCTCCCTAAGGAATAGAGATACCTGCTGTCGCTATAAGATAAAGCGATATCTATCATTCTCCTTCTCTCGCTGGGCATATCCTTGAATATGTAGACAGACTCAGGATTGTACTGAGAACAGAGAAACAAGGAGAAGATGGATGAAACTTTTTTCATCTTTTCATCATCGAAGAAAAACTCTCTTCCTTTATCATCTATGTGGCACTCTATGATGTGTTCTTTTTTATCCTCTTCGTAAACAAGAGAGATACGACACTCCTTTTCTCCGTACTTGACAAGCTGTTGATTGTTCTCTTTTAAAAACGTCTTTCCTAAGGACAGATAATAGATAGCTTCAAGAATCGTCGTCTTTCCGCAAGCGTTTTCTCCGTAGATGTAATTGCCGTTTTCGCCAAAAGGTATCTCAAGCTTTGAGTAGGATTTGAAGTTATCGATAAATAACTTTTTAATCAGCATATGACAAACAGTTTATCTTGTACTTGAACCTTATCCCCTTTGTAAAGCTTCCTGCCTCTTCTCTCTTCAATAGCGTCATTGACGTACACTTTTTCTCTTTTTAAGAAAACTTTCGCCTCGCCTCCTGAGAAGATCACATCAGCTAATTTTAAAAACTGTCCAAGAGTGATAAATTCCCCTTTTATTTGAATATTTTTCTCAGTGTAATCCATATAGATTCTCTTTTTTTAACCACATAAAAATTATATCATTTTTCAGTGTTTTTTTCTAGTGATAATGCAATAAATTTATTGTTAAAAAATACTTAATAACCAATCAATAATCATCATTTTAATATATTTTTTATATATAAAACAATTTATAAATTTTATTTAAGTTTCTTACTTTTTTACAAGTTGATATCTTTCTTGTGCCAGCACTGTTGAAAAGCGATCAATCTTCCTTTTTTCACCTTTATATATCCTGGCTTAACTATCCTGTTTGAAAGGCATAGAGAGCTGTCAAAAGAAAGCTTTCCTTCATACTCATACAGCAGATTTTTTATCTCTATCTCACTTTCATCACAAAGTGAAAAAAGAGATATCCTCCCTCTTTCATCATCAAATTCCTTCTTGTCTTTAATAAGATACATCATCTCATCATCGTTATAGAAAACCGCTTTACCTCCTCTTTTATCAATGTATGAAAGAAGAGAGACAGACAAGTAGTTCATATCCGCTCTGCCGTTTAAACAGCCTAAGAAAACAAAATCATCAAATCCTTTATCAAGAAGATAATCAACCGCGTAAAAGCTATCTGAGATATCTTTATCCCTGTTAAGAATGATCTTTTTATCAGCTAAGGAGAGATCTAAAATATCGTTTGTATCGTTATCCCCGATGAAGAGATCGCATCTTATCCTGTTATCAAAAAAATAGTGATATCCTCCATCCAACGCTACTTTATAATAATCTTCATATAAAAAAGAAATGTCTTTAAAACATGAAGGGCCGACAAGAAGAGAAGTCATCTTACAACTCCTGGAAGAGATATCCCGTTCTCTGTCGCTTGGTCATACACTTTCTTTGCTTCCATAAAATCGCCTCTCCTTTGTAAAATAAGAATCATCCCGTAGTATCCTTCAGCAAGATTGAATCTAGAACCTATCTGATAGTATTTGAAAGCTTCATCTTCATCCTTATCTACTATATCTCCTGTTAGAAGATGTTTAGCGTAAGCTAAATCAGCTAGAGGATAAGATTTATTTATCACCTTCTTTAAACACTGCACAGCTTTCTTGCTGTCCTCTTTTAAATAGAGAAGATACAGGTAATAGTAACCGATGATATTTCCTTCTTCAATCGCTCTGTCTGCTTGAAGCAAAGCATCCTTCTTCTCAAGATAAAAGACTCTGTCATCAGAGAAATAATCTTTGAGCAAGATGAGATGATTTGTACCTGAGAAGTTTTTTGAATCCATCAGCACCTTCCTGATGTCGTTTAATTTCTCGTCACTACAAAAAGGATCTTTCGCAGCCTTTAAGAGATTGAGCAAAAACTCTCTTTTAGAATATGTCTGTTCCAAGAAACACCTCACAAAAAAATAGAAGCCTGTACAGGCTTCTATTTTATCATTTATTTTGCCTTTCAGCGACTGTGATCTTAAATGTCTGCTTGATACCACTTATTGAAACAGTGATTGTTGCTTGTCCTGTTCCAACACAAGAGATGACACCATCATCAGAAACGATAGCAACCTCCGCATTGTCAGAAGAGAAGATGAACATTTTCTCACTTAAAGCTTCTGAAGGTTTAATACCAGCTCCACTCTGGAACTGCAGATCACCAGATTGGATGATATTGATATTTTCACCGCTATTATAAGTTCTAGAAGTTATGTCAGATAGTTTATTTATAGTAAAGTCAGTGATTGTAGGAACTGCGACGATAGTTATTTCATTTCTGGTATTTCCTTTGTCATCAAAGAATGTGAAAGGAGAAGTGATGTATCCTCCTGAATCAGCTTCAATGATTAGATTTCCGTGACCCTGAAGAGTGTATTTACCGTACGGTTCAAGACCACCTATCTGTTTTCCAACGTAGACAGATGTATCAGTTTTGATCACGCTTTTATCATACTTAATAACTTTCAGTGTGTAGGTTAAAAGATGAAGCTCCTCATCATATAATTCCTGATACACAGCGTTAAAAGTTAAATTCTCAGTCTTGTCGAAAACAAAGGTCTGATCTGATCTCAGTTTGAAAGACGAGTCAGCAGAGTTTTGCCAATAAAGGAATTTGTAATTCTTTGGAAGATTCTGTGTCGTTCCATCTGGTGCTGATATCACCTGACCATAATACACGTTTGTTGTAGGTGTTGCTGAATCTCCTACTATTGCTTGATAGACATAGACTGGATTATCAGCTGAGTTGAAGAAATTGAAAGTGACTTTATAAGCTATTGCCTTCCACTGAGCTAGTGCAACAACATCGCTTATCTGATTGAACTTGTTAAAGTCGATAGGACGATTCTCAGATATTTCAGAGATCGCTCCGGTTTGAGAGTCTTTTAGGTAGTACTTCCAAGACACGAAGATAAATCCATCTCTCTTCGGGGCTGAAAGCGGAGTGAAAGGTTCTCCGTAAATGACTGACATGACGACTGCTTCATCCTTAGCAGATGACTCAGGATCGACAGTGGTTACATTGTCGATATCTCCGCTCCTGTTAGAATTGTAAATTATTGAGAAAGTCTTCGGTCTTCCATAGGCTGTCAATCTTATAGTGGATCCGTCTGTTAAATCATCGGTACAGACGTAGGTTGTCAGATTGACAATAGCACCGGTTGATAAGATAAACTCAGGAACGTTCTCATCCACTGCGTATGCTTTGGTTGAATCAAGTCCTCCATCACCGGTGAAGAAATCAAGATACGATGTTCCATCTCTGAAGATAGAATCGAACTTCTCGCCGTAAGAGACGTTGATAAACTTCTTGAAAGCACCGTTGATATCCATGAATTCTGCACGGTACTTCTTAGCTACCCAGTTTGCTTTTATGGTTATATCCTTAGTGTAGTTGTACTCAAAGGCGTCCTTCAAGATTTTTCCTTCTGTATCACCTTCGACAACCCAACCATTGAGATTGTAGCCAGTCTTCACATAGTTTATTGGAAGAGCAAAGCGATCATTATATCTAACCTTGACTGTAACTGAATTGGTTCCGTTATCAGGAACGAGAGTTATATTGAATTCCAAAGCTTCCCAGCTGGCTCTTAAAACTATCTTCTTGTAAGTGACACCATCGATTATCTCAGTAGGTAAAGAGGAATCGTTTGACTGAATTATAGATGTATCTTCAATTCTCTTGTCACCATAATACCAGCCTAAGAAACTGTATCCTTTCTTATAGGGAATCTCAAGAGGAGTGTCATCGGCAGATCCAGTTACCTGATTGTATCTGTTTGTAAAGAGAGATTTTCTGCTTGAGATAATAGCTCCATTCTCTTTTTGACAAGATACTCCTCCCTCATCCTGGAAGTCGATGATGACCTCATCACCTATCCAGCTTAAGACAGCGACAATTCCAGAATATTTCTTGAGCTTAGTTGATATCTCAGTTGTCGTATCGATACTCTTTAATGATTTTCCAACGAGGTTTTTGCTATCATCATAGCCTGCTTGTCCTTGAGGAACAAAGGTGAACTCTTCAATAGGATTACCTCTGTTTTCAGTTGACGAGTTATCATCCCAGTAAAGTTTTATCGTGTACTTCTGACATCCAACAGGATTTTCAAAGTCAGGCAAAACGAATGTTGAATCATATGAGAGAGTCTGAGTCTTCACATCGTTTACTGCACCATTGTTCAAAATGTAAGTGATAGTGTAATCTTTTCTGGCAAAACGAGGTTTCAAAATTATCTGATCATTTGCATCTGAGAAATCGATAATCGTTCCTTTTTCTATCTTCGTATCACCGTAATACCATCCTTGGAAGATGTATTTTCCAAACCCGCTCTCAGTGAATTCAACTGAACCTGTTAAATCAGTTGTGACAGGAATGAGTTCGGGAAGAGCTTTCGAATAATGGGTGTCATAAGTCTGCTTTGCTAAACCTGTTGTTGAGCTATCGCTTCCATAGACATATATTGTGGACGCACCGTTTTTAACATTGAAATCAGGATCATCGGTATTCTCTTTTTCAAAAGAGACCTTGATAGATTTCATCTTCCAGCATCCGTAGACATTTACAGAATCACTGTGTCCGGTAAAGATATCTTTGATGCTCTTCTTGGTGCTTTCATTTCTTGTAATCAGATTAGTATCAGAAGTGAAGGTATCGTAGATTTTCACTTCCCACTGGTTCTCGGGTGTGTTTGTATAATACAACCAACCGACAAACTCGTATCCATCGACACTGGGGTTAGCTAATAAGTCGACTGAACCCGGTTCATTTCCATCCTTGCTGGTGATGGTGTCTTCATAATTCCAGTACATAGTCTCTGAAGATAGACCGAGACCAGGGATGAAGGTGACTGTCACCTCTTTGACTTTCCATCTTAGGTAGATTTTGTGTGTTCCCACAAAGGAAGAATCTACGACTGTCTTTCTATCTATTTTATTTCCGTAGATATCATAAAATCCATCGAAGGTTAAAAGCTGATCATTGTATGTTTGATTCCCACTTACTTGAGAGTAGCGGAAATCATCGTACTGAAGAAGTTTTTCAACAGTCTCAATACCATCGTCAACCAACATTGATGAATAGTCAAAGCCGTATGGATAACCGACTCTCACAGTCGTGTTCTTGAAGTATCCTTTCTCACCTACTGTGGTATCAAGATGAACTTCATTTCCGTTATCTTTATCTATGTAGTAGAACTGAATCTCAGTCTTCTTTCCTCTGATATCAGCAACGAGTGTGTGATCTCCGTAATCGAAGGTGTAAGGTCTTCCGTTGATGCTGTTTTTTGTTGACCAACCAATATCTCCTTCTCTCTTCGAGCCAGGACATGTGCCAACATAGTCGATGTATTTACCATCATACAGCTTATAGTTTCCTTTCTCTTGCCAACCTAAGAACTCGTAATTGTTGTTAGGTGTAGCAGATAAAACAGATGCTGCATTGAGTTCAAAACCATTGTAGATGATTTCTGAAGTCGAAGATTGATTCTCATTGATATAGAACTGACTGTAGTAAGGATGATACGCATAATATTTGATAGGATTGATCTTCATTCCGTTCTCAACTTCAAAATCGATAGTGTATGCTCTAGGGATGTAAGTGAGAACAAAGTCGGTGTCAGCTGTGATGTTCTCAAGATTGCTAGCACCTGGAATTATATGTCCGTACTCATCGCAGGGAGCCCATCTCTGTATAAAAGAGTTAAAGTACTCCTCAGTGAAGTAAGCATCGTTACCGGTGACAAACTTCAGTCCACCTTTGACCATTTCGCTTTTCATATCTATGTATGGATAAGATATAGGTGAATTGCTAGCGACATAAGAATCGCTTATCAGTTCAGTTGTTCCTGCTAGATCTTTCACATAGAAGAAACGGACGTGATATGAGCTGGATAAGGTGACTGTCAAAGTAGCGGTGATAGGTTCAGGATCGTAGTAGTATTCAGGATGAGTAGCCTTCAGATAAGCGGTGACCTCTTGAGAACCCACCTCTGATCTCTTGTCGTTAGATAGGTGATCTAACTCAACAAGCCTTCCTAAAACAGGATCGGTTGGCAAGTACTCTCCATAAAACTGCATAGAAACTTCCTTGCCGTTAGCAAAACCTTCTGACTGATTAGGAAATACCCTTGAGCTATCCACTGTCAATCTGATCTTATCAATGAACAGATTAGCATACATGTTGTCAATCTTTTCAAAAGTTGATGGTGTATTGAAAGTTGCTTCTACCAGATAGTTTCCAGGCTTCTCTGGCACTGCTTTGATATGTGTTGAATCGACAACAGCATCATCAAAATCAGGACAGTAGATGATGAGATTATCATCTTTATCGTATGTGTAGTATTTATAAGAGACTGCAACTCCATCTGGCACGTTTCTAACATAAGGAATATCTTTTACAGAATCATTGTATGTGAATGATGAATCCGGGAAAGACATCTCATCTAAATATGTGTTTTTGACAATAGAGAGGAAGGCTACTAAATCAGAACAGTACTTTGTTCCTTTGTTATCAGTGAATGAAGCTGTGACCTTGTAGTTTCCTATCTCGGTTGGATAAGCTCCCACAAGAGGAGTTGAGATGACCGAGTAATCTGTTGGGTCATCGCTGGTCTTCTCTAGTTTCTCATATTTATAAGTGACGTTGACTCCTTCAGGAACAAGACCTACCTGAAGGGTATGAGGTTGTCCATCGTAAACATATTTTTTTGAATTTAAAGTCATCGAAGCGGTATTGTTTCTGATGACACGTCCGTAAACATTGATATCAGAGGGAACACTACCTAAGCTTTCAATCTTGCTTGATATAGAGTAATCAGGACGCAGATACCAACCTTCAAAATAGTATCCTTCGTTGACAACAGGATTTTGTAAACTTATCTCTTCTCCGTAGAGATAGGAAAGAGAGTTGTTGTTCTCAGAGAAGTTAGAGAGGTTATAGGTGACGTAGTATCTGTTGGGTTCAAAAGTGAAGTTGATCTTCTGATCGATTGTCACCTGAATGAGTTTCCACTCCTGCTCTTGAGATAAAGAGACAGTGTATCCTTTAGCTATATCCTTGCTTTGAACCATCTTAATGAGTTCACTTTTGCCCCAAGGGCAGTTCTTTCCTTTTTCAAAAGATATGCTTTCAAGAACTTCGGTCTGATTGTGATAGAAGGAGATTCTCACACCTTCTGATATTCTCACCCTCATGTTGACAGTGATAGGTGAAGGATCATTGTAGTTAGGATTGCTGTTGGTGAAATAGATTGTTACAACCTGTACACCATCGCTTTCTCTCTCGTTGTTCTGATAGAAAGGAGTGAGATCTTTGCTTAATCCATCAATGATCTCAAGTCTGTTCACTCTTCCAGCGACATAACCAAAATTGTAATACTTTTCACCATTATCTCCAAATGACACATCGTCAGCATTGAAGACGAGCTTGCTTTTTATCTCTTCGATATCGTAATTGATCTTGTTGATGGTCATGCAGGCTGATAACTGATAGTGAGGAGTGTTTGTCTTCTCATTGTAGATTATCGCTTTGACAATATGTTTTCCTGCTTGAACCTGATTGTTTCCTTCGTATCTCAAAGCGAAACCTTCAGGAATAAAGGTCTTCCATAGCTGGGAAGAATCATCGCCATCGATGAAGATGGAGTGACTTTTGCCATCATAATTGAAGGTAGCACCGTTGAATGCGATCATCGAGTACCAGTCAAGAGATTGATCCTCAGGCGCTTTGATAATCAAACGAGCTGTCTTATCCTTATACAGGATGGAGTTGTCTGAACTTGTAAAGTGAGCAGTGACCACATAGGATCCAACCTGAGTCTTTCCGTTGTTTGTGTAGGTGACTTTAACTCCTGCAGGAAGCTTGCTTTCATCGCATGAGATGCTTTTGACATTTCCATCGTAGGTGAATGTCTGATCTTTAAACTCCACATCTATATCTTTATATATAGATTCGGGGAGATTTGATATGGAAGTGTCAGATGTTGGTTCACAGCTGGTTGCTAAAGGCATCAGCATTGAAGTCAAAACTGCTAGAGAGAATACTCTTATCTTTTTATTGTTTTTCATCAGCTATATACCTCCTAAACTACTGTCTTTCATTGAAGCAATCAATAAAGTACTGCGTATTTCTTTCAGCTAAATCCTTAGGTGCATCATAGAGAATATTACCTAAATCTCTTGGTGAAGGATTGTCACTTGTAATCAACCTGAACTGAGTGAAGTCTAATACTGAGATGCTTCCTTCTCCACTTGGTTTAGCTTCCTCTTCAAGAAGGTAACCGTACCATTTGTCATTGACCTTATTGTTGTCATCTGACTTGACGATGTTCTTCTTAAAGTCATCTAAGATACCTGTGTAGTTAATGGTGACATTCTTGATGTTTCCAGCTATCTGATACTTGATGAAAGTGTTGACTTTAAACTCGCTCACATTAGTAGATATCTGCACATCCTCTAAATTAGGACAGTAAGCGAAGGCTCCTTCATCGATTGTCGTCACAGCTGTTGGAAGAGAGATGCTTGATAGACCGGTTCTTGCAAAAGCGTATTTACCGATGCTGGCTGTAGCATCTGACAGTGTGACAGTCACAAGAGAGCTAACTCCATAGAAACTGTAGTCTTTAACAGATGACAGACCTAATGATGTGGCATCTAAAGATCTTAAGAGGTTTCCGTTGATATTCAGTTTGCACTCGGTCAGATTAGCTCTGTTATCATTTACAAACTTAGATAGAGACATAGGGTTAGAGTATTTGCTCTTAAAGGTGATATTAGCCCACTCACCGATAGAACCGATGTAATCGACCTCTTCAAGATTGTTCTTTCTGATGAAATAGGTTCCATCTGTAAGACCACTGATCTTGCTAGCATTAGAGTTCCATCTCTCCAGCTTGATAGTTCCAGGTCCTGTTAAAAGATCTCTGTCATCATAGATTCTGAAGCAGTCCTCTTCAAAAGTTGTATAAGTATTAGCTATCTGTATCTTCTTGAGGTAAGAGAGGTTGATAAAGGCATATTTCTTGATGGTGCTGACTGTAGAGTTAGTCAGGATGATATTATCATCATAGTTATCAGACATGGTGAGTCTCAAAGTCTGATTCTCTTTTCCGTAAGCGTCTTTGGTGTAGTAATTGTTCTTATATCCGCCTCCACCATCGCTGACCTTGCTGACCAAAGCCATAGGATTGCTGTTCTTGCTTAAGAAGTCGATAGACAACCAGTTTTCTGCTGTACCTAGGTAATTGATCCTGGTTAAAGAAGTAAACTCGTTTGTTATAGGCTCTCCATTAGCGTTAGCAAAGACGTTAGAATCGATGGTCTTGATATTGCTTGGAATTGTGATGCTCTTCAGTGAGTAATTTGTATTGTAGTATAAAGCTTCAATACCATTGTTAGCAGAGAAGATAGAACCGTTTAACAGTTTGACAACCTGTTTGATGTTGTCAGTTCCATTCCAGTTACCATCGAAGTAGTAAGAAGGAATCCAAAGATTTGTCTTGTATAAGTCTGCATCAGTGTATATTCCTGAATCGAAACGCTCTTTGAGTTTAGCACCTCTAAATGACTCTAAAGCAGTTCTATCGTTTCCTGAAGTAGAGGAATCGCTGAAGGTGAAGATATCATTAGCTGGATCAGCTTCTGTACGGTACAGGATACCGACATTGAAAACATTGCCGTGCTTCGCATAGTCGTAATAGATGTTTGATGAAGAGCTCTTCACGGCTCCATTGGAATCGATAAGATAGTAATTTGTCTGAGCATCTCTTCCGATTGAGAAGGCGTACACATCTGGTAAATCACCTTTCTGACTCTGCAAAACTATAGCGAATCTGTCAGGTGAGAGACCTAATTTATTAAGGAGTTTCAGCTGTATAGACTCGATACCTTTATCTTTATTACCGAGCATGATATCCTCAAACTTCTGACCGTTCTTGATTGTGAAGTTGTACTCTTGAACGGCATCTTTGATATAACCGTCGCTTGAGATATCTCCGTTTCCTATATTGAACTTGATCTTGTATGATTTCTGCTCATAGACTGCTTTGAAGTATACATAGTAGTATTGTGAATCATAGTTTAAATCACCAGCGCTTTTATCTATGGTTATGTAATTGAATTTGTCCAAAGTGAGATTTCCTGATTTGATGATGGTATCAGTTTCGTCAAAACCAGTTGGATCAGTCGGGTTACCTTTATCTACTGTGGTGTAACCTTTTCCTTGGATAACTTTCCAACCGACGAAATCCATACCCTCTTTCTCTTCAGCACTCTGTAAAACAAAACTGGTTCCGAAAGCTGTCTTGACGACAGATAAAGGATTAGCATAATTACCAGAAGAATCTAAATAGTAGATAGTGACATCCTTAGGCTCTCTTACAATCGATGCTGAGATGTTTGTGTAAGATGGATCGTTAGCAATTATGTCTTTAAGCTCTGTTAAGGAAACTGTCTTTGTCTTGTTTCTGGTATTTCCATCCAGGACATAATAATCATTCTCAGGTTTGACATAGAGAGCTTTGTAAGATATGGTGACCTTCCACTGACCGGTCTTGTAACCATTGACATTCTCAATAGCAGGCAAGATCTTTCTCTCTATTGTTGTAGCAGATGAACAGAACTCAAAGATGACATTGTTGTTTACATCAGTTGAAACTCTGTATCCACCTTTTGATTCAGGATCAGCAAAAAAGTTTTTCACATCTTCAGTAGCATTGAAAGGCACTTCTCTTAAAAGAGAGAATCTCTCACCACTGCTTCCTGAACCTGAGAAAGTGAACACCAGAGGATTCTCAGTGTAAACAGCCATGATATAGATGTCTTGATTCTTCACATCGTATGGAGTGTAAACATCCGCATTCTTAGTGTATAAGGTAGTAAAATCAACTTTACTATCTCTGTTGATTGTTGCTTCCACATAGTTTCCTGCGGATGTCTTCTGGTAGAGAATCTCTCCAGGATTGTAATTTGTTGTACCAGCAATCAAAGAAGGCTGAGTGGTTCTGACCCACTTCTTAAATGTGCTACCATCCAAAGTAGGATCGTTTAAAATAATCATATTGTTTCCGTAAGTCTGTTTGATAGCAGCAGAGTTAAGCTTCTGCAAAACTTTCTGATTTACAAAACGATCTCTTTTAACACTTACTAACTGCTCAGTATCTGTGTAAGTGTCAGTTCCTGGGATCTTGACGAAGGCATTTTCCTGAACAACAGTTCCTGAATCTGCGGATTTGCTTTGAATGATATTGTATCCGTAGAAGTTAGCATTGATTGTCAAAGCTGAGTAAGATACTGTCAAAACCATCGGATTTGACCAGGTGACTTTTCCACCGTTAGGTCCGTAGTTCTCAACAGTGGAGTCAACAACGATATCACTACCTGTCATTCTTGCACCATTTAAAGTGAATGCATTTGACGATGTCAATGTTCCATCGAAAATGGTGTTTGTTCCTGAGATAAGAGAGTTGATAGAGTATCCTGTTCTCTCTGGAATCTTATATAATCCATCTCCATCTACATAGGAGAGCTTCTTTCCTGTTCCGTTATCGTTATAGTAAAGATATGGATCGCTTGTCAAATATGTATCTAAGTAGAGAATAGAAGTGACTTCTCTTCCATCGTCAGCATTGCTCTTGTATTCTATTTGAACACTGTATGTTTTCTCAACCCACACAGCATGCAGAATGATTATTCCGTTAGCATCGATATCATCGACCTGGATGTAATCAGCAGAAGTGATGATTTTTCCTTGATATGCGTAATCGGTGTTGACAACAAGATGAGTCGAAGCGTCTCTTTTAGATTTGTATGCTAAATTTGTTTTATTAGCTGCTATATAATCTCTATCTCTCACCCAACCAACAAAATCATATCCATCTCTATTTGGATACAAAGCAGCAGAGGGGAATCCGTTTCCAATAGATCCTTTGTACTTACCATTTAATACATCGTACTTCTCTTCGTCCCACTGATAGTACTCGATGGTGCAAGCTTTCTCTTTCAATCTTAAAACGACTGAGATATCCTTTGAAAACTCGAAGGCCATATTTCCATCGAAGATGGTCTGACTGCCGTTTTCATCGGTGTAGATCCATCCATCGTACTCATATCCTTTGTACTTTTCAGGTAAAGTGGCAGGAGCAGTAAAATTGAAAGTCTCTTTGTATCCTACTTCAACAAGATAGGGAACTCCATTATTGTAGATTCTCTCACCATCTTTATCTAAAAATGTGACAGTGTATTTCTGTGATGCGTAGATGATAGCGATATCTATCTCTGTTTTTGCATCACCGACAGTGTTTGCAATCAGACTGTTTCTGAGATATGGAGTTAAAAATGATGTTGTGAATATCTCGACACTGGAGTTAATTGAAGCAGTATCTAAAACAGAGTTGATCGAATTCAGTCTGTAGAAATTTTTTAAAGAATATCCATCTTTACTTAACTGATCTACAGAAGGCAAAGAGATGACCTGATCTGTCTTTGAATTGATGCTCACTTTGTTAGCTATCAGCTGTTTGCTGAAATCATTGATTGGATGATCCATTCCTGTGATCTGATTGTTCATCTTCACAAAGTAATAATTCACTTTTATCTCATCAGCTACATATCTAGCTTCGATCACCTGATTGCTGGAGTAGTTGAAAACATCGGTTAACTCAACCTTATTTCCTCCGATTATGTAATAGAAGCCATCGAATGAGTAACCCATCTTCTTAGCTTTCTCACTTATTGCAGATATAAGCTCGCTGAGACTGTGATAAAGAGCATCAGCGTTTGAAGCAGTGGAGAAAGCACTGTCGTAACTGACATTGAAAGTGATAGATCTATCTACCCATGTGAATTTAGGTGATACACCATCGACATCTCCTTCTTTGAAGTTAGCGGTTATCTGATAGACAGATGCTTCCCACATAGCGTAGACATTGTGAGTCATAGCTGTGGTAACTATAGTAGATTCATCTATCATTACCTTCTCATTTGCCTGATTTACGATGTACCAGTACAGGAATGTATATCCCTGTCTTGTAGGCTTAGTTTCAGGGAAAAGATACTTCTCACCGACCACAACATCGATAGCGGCTATCTGATCATCGCTATCCTCGCTAGCTTTGAAGTAGATTGTAGGATTCTGAGTTGAGAACTTTGCATAAAGAACAATGTTCTGAAGCTTATCAGATCCGTAAATATCTATATATTTAGTACCGATGTTGACCTTCGTAGATTTAAAGTCGCTATCGGTGTACCATCCTAAGAAGACTGCACCTGAAAGAGTAGGCTCTTTAAGGGTGTCAGCAGATTCTATATTGTAAGTTGACAAATTCATCGAGTTGTCGGCTTGAGAATTGATGACGTACTTGATTGAGTAATCGTGCGGAACTTTGTGGATGACAAAAGTGACCTGAGGAGTTGTTCCATCAGTTGTTGTAGGAGGAGTGATTGCAGAGAGCTGTTCCTTTGCTCTGTTTATAGCAGCTTCATCTCTGTTTCCTGCTTCCCAATCCTCTAAAAGATAAAACACTTTATCGTATCCGGTGTAAGTCAAATCATCTCCTATTCTGGTTGGAATAGGAACAACTGAACCAGCTTCAATTGAATATCTCTGCATCTCAACAAGGTCTTTAGACTCTTTAAAAATGACGATGCAGGAGTTGCTGCTGACGACGTAGTTGATGGAAATAGGCTTGGGATCCTCGATGTTCTTGTTGGTGTTCTTAAAATAGACTGTAGCTTTGAAATTACCAGATGAAGCTGACTTTTCTCCACTGTAGTGATCGATTGTCACACCCTCTGGAAAGTTAGGTAAATCCACGCCGACATATTTCAAAGAATAAGTCTTATTCTCCTCATATCTGAAAGCTACGGCAGTAGGTAAAGAAGGATTGACAGAGGAACCATCAGATGCTTCCCATTTGTTGAAATGATTGACATCCTGTAAAAGATCATCGACTGTCGACTTCTTTATGACCATTCTGGATTTTATTGACTTGATAGTTTCAAAATTCTTGCTGCTAGCATCCTTTTCTGAGAAGGATACGATGACTTCATATTCTCCAGCATCGGTTGGTGCATTGTTGCTCTCAACAGAAGTCTCCAAGTTTTTATATGAGATGTGAGGGACAAATGGAAAATCATCGCTCACTGCATTAGAACGCAAAACAGTAAATCCAGACTGACTGGAAGGAAGCTGTCCTCTGTTGAATCTCCACACCTTGACTGCGACCTCTTTAGAAGTTCCATCATATGAGGTGACAAACTGATTCATCTGCTGATTGTAAACGAGGTTGTTAACTCCAGCTGCAGCTGTAAAGAGAGCTTTTATTTCATCTCCGTTAGGATCTCTGAATGTATCATCAGCAGGTAAAGATCCTCCTATTATCGGAGTGTTCTCATCTTTAAAAGAGTGAACAGAAGCTCTGGTTATTGTTAGGATGCTCACCTGTTCAGCTAATGCTTTCTCTGTCTTTGATGAATCTTTGTAGACATTTAAGATAGCTCTGTAAGTTCCAACATCTTTAGGAGCACCATTGATAGGAGTTCCATCTTCTTTCTCATACTTGAGTTCCTTGATCAAACCTAGATCAGAGGCGTTAGCTCCAAATATATCAACATTCTGCTCTAAACCAGTGTAAGATCTGACCTCATCCTTGATCTGGATATCAGGGCTCTGGCTTTGAGATCTGACTGTGAGATGAAGATTTCCAACACAGGTTCTCTGAGGTATCTTATTGTCAGTGACCGTGATAGAGCCTTTAGCAAAAGCATCAGATATATCTTGGCTCTTGTTCTGATAGTAGATATCGTGACTGAAAAGTGAATCGAAAGCATCTTTGTAGTCAGTCTTCCAAGTCCATCCATCGAAGATAAAGCCATCGTTCATCGATGGGGCTGAGATATCTATCTGCTCATCGTAAGTGTAAGTGACTTTCTCAATACCTACACCTTTGCTGGAATCTTTGTATTCATAAGTGATGCTGTATCTGATAGGAGAATAGATGACGCTTAAGACAATAGGGAGAGTCGACTGTTTGACATTGGTCACTGAATCGGTTGAAAACTCAACATCGTATGCGCCATTAGGTGCAACTTTGTCACTGTTGTTTCTGTCAGGGATCAAAGGGGGAAGATCGCTCTTTTTCAAAGTACCGCCGATAGGAAGATAGATGGTGTATGGAGAAACGCTTGTATCGACAGCAGAATCTGTCTCTCTATTGTAGACCAGTGCGTTTGTTCCTAAGTATGAAGCGTACACTTCAACAGCTACCATCTCAGATGCATCCTTGACATCGATGACAGCTGTCATAGGCTGTGGATCGTTATAATTTGGATTAGTTGATTTGAAAATCGCTGTAGCTGTCTGCGATCCCAGCTCAGATCTGGTGTGATTGCTTAAAGAATAAGTGATGGGAGCATTCTCATCCAAGCCTTCCAAAACAAGGGAGTGAGTTATTGGATTACCATCATCATCAGTCTCATAAGCGAACTCTCTGCTTTCAAAAGAGACATTGGACATATCGAAATCAGCTTTGATAATCTCCATAACCGTCGAGTACTGGTAGACTTCGAGGTTTGTCTTCTTATCCTTGATATAGACAGTAACAATATAGCTTCCTACATTTGTCTCATTGTTTTGACCCTCATATCTCGATACATCGTAACCATCAGGAATCGTGTTAGGATCTACCATAAGAGAATGAGCTTTTCCATCGTAGACAAATTTGGTTTTGTTTCCTTGGAACTTTAGATTCTTCCAGATGTTTGAACTATCCAGAGGATCGACGATATGCAAGGTGGCTTGTTTACTCTGATAGAGGGTTCCTTTGCCATCCGAGAAAGAAGCAGTGACTTTGTAATCACCCACCTGAACAACAGCTCCAACATCGTAGCTGACTGTCACTCCTTCAGGAAGAGTTCCTGTTATCTCTATGGCGTGTGGTTTGCCATCGTATACCACTGTTTTATCAAAGAACTCAACATCCAAAGGAACAGCGTTTACAACACTCTGTGTAGAGCTGTCGCTAGAATTATTTGGATTAGTCGGTCCACATCCTGTCATAGCTAGCATCGAAGCTAAGACCGTCAAGCTAAATAATTTGTTCTTCTTCGACATAAGCGTAATCCTCCCAAATATTTAAACTTAAATATATACTTAAAATTCGATATATTATATTACAATATAGGGGAAAAATCAAGGCTGGCAGACCTTGCCAAGAAGGGGTAAAAGCAGGTAAAATCATGGCAAAAACAAAAGGATGATCCACCTGAAAAGCAGAGGGATCACCTCCCGTTTAAATCAGGAGTATAAAATTGAATAACAACCGGTATTTAAGTTATTTATTTTCATTAAATATTTTTCTTTAAAAATAAGTATATTTAGTTAATTTAAATAAGAAAAATAAATTAAACAACTTCTTTAATTAAAAATTAGTTGTTTAATGTATCAGCTAGACAATACAATTAGATTGAAAAGAGAACTTGTCAGAATTAAAATATATAGGAAGGTAGATATATGAAAGAGTACACAATCAAAGCGAATGGGAAGATAAACCTGGCTATAGATGTCAGGAAAAGACTGGATAACGGATATCATGAAATAGACATGGTGACTGTTCCTTTAGAGCTGCACGATACAATAAATATAAGTTATCTTAAGGATAACACAGCGGAGACTTATCTCTTCTGCAACGATGAGAAGATCCCCTGCGATGAATCCAACTTAGTTTACAAAGCTTATAAACTGTTAAAAGAGAAGGACGATTTCTCTGAGAAACTGAAGATATTCATATACAAGAGAATACCTGTTGAAGCAGGTTTAGGAGGAGGCAGCTCTGATGCTGCTGCAATCCTCATGAATCTCCCTGCAATACTGAAAAAGAAAAACGATATCGACATATACTCTTTAGCACCGATGATAGGAAGCGATGTCTCCTTCTTTTTAAACAACAGACCAGCAAGAGTCTTGTCAACAGGAGATAAGTTAGAAGACATAACGATCAAAGATAGTTACTATGTTCTTATAGTAAAACCAAAAGTCGGCCTCTCAACAAAACTTGTCTACGCTCTTTACGATGAGATGGAAGAAGATATCAAGCGTCCGAATATTCAAGAGCTGATAGAAGGACTGAAGACAGGCGATGAGGAGAAGATACAAGCTAATATGATCAACGTCCTGACAAAACCAGCTACAAACAGAGTGCCGATAATAAACGATATCCTCTACGATATGAAGATGATGAACCTTCCATTATCCAATATGTCAGGAACAGGTTCTGCCTGTTTCGCGCTTTCTAAAGACAAGAACTATCTAAAAAAAGTGAGCGAAGTGTTTGAAAAGAAAGGACACAAAGTCTTTTTAACTCAGTTTAAACTCAATTCTTAATTAATTTTTATATGAGCGATTTAGAATTATCATGGGAGGTGAACTCTTTGTCAAATAAGAATAAAAAACTCATCAAGTTGAGTGTTCTTCTGCAGGCCGCAATGATGGTTTCCTGTAAAACTACAAACAATATGGATTCCGTTTCAAATTCATCCATAGTTGTGACATCAAGCGGGCAGATAATCTCTTCACCTGAATCTTCAATACCGAATAAATGGATAGATTGCAAAGTGATCGAGATTCCAGAATTAGCAGAACCCGTCGGGTTAAAAGAACTCTATAGAGTCGGAGATACCATCTCTTTTTCAGTGAACAATGCAACCGGTTTCTCTTTGATTGTTACAATCAACGACAAAGTTCTTCTCTCTGATAAAAACGGAATGTACAACTACACAATCCCCATTGAATCAAATACACTCATCATCAGAATCAAAGAAGACAAAGTCAACATTCAACCAGAGATCATCTGCTATCCTGAAGAGTACAGAGAAAAAGTAAGTGTCTCTTACGATAACAAATCGTTGACACCGAACTCTTCTGTCACTTTTACTTTCTCAAAAGACACAGCATACTCCATTGAAAAAGTTCTCTTAAATGGTGTAAAAATAAAATTGAATAACGATAGTTACTTCTACATCATTCCTGAAGAGGAAAGAAAATTGAAGCTAGAGATATATCTCATTAAGGAACCTGACATCATCTCTTTAAACATCGATTCAAATGAACCATTGAGTAAAAACTACACGATAAGTGGAAACAAAAAGACATATACTGTAAATGAGAAAGCTGTCATCAATGTCAAGCCTGATGATTTTTACATGATAGAAAAAGTTCTTTTAAATGGAGAGATTCTTTCCCCTAGCAAGACGACGACAGACTTAGGAAACACTTACGAATTTATAATCACAGCTACATCCTCATCAGAGAGCACCTTCTACATCTACACCAAACCTAAAAAACCTATCATCAGAGGTAAAGTCTCCATCATTGAAAAGGAAGGAGATACTTTAGGAAGTGCCTTAGATAGTTCAAGAAGAATACCAGGTCTTCATCTCAAACTTATAGATACGACTATAAACAGTGTCATCTGCGACAAGATAAACATCGATTTTGATAACGGAGGTTCTTTTATCTCCTATGTCAATGAGTACAATAACAACTACTACAGCGATCATCTCTACTCTCTGGAACTTTATAAACCAGAAGGAGATACATACGAGTTTGTCTACAGTCTAAATGGAATAACTCTGGATTATGATGATTCCAAATACGTTATCTCCTTCATCATTCCATTTATCGAAGGTAAAAAAGTTGATCTTTCTTACATCGGTGAGAAGTCTCTTCCAAACGTCCCTCTGACAGTTGAGAAAAACGAGAGAACAAAGACGATAGATGATGGTAATCAAGTGATGTTATACGAGAAGAGAAAATCTATTACCGTTATAACAACTTTAAAATACGATGGAAGAATTGTTGATGATAATGACGAAGTTATCAAAACTTTTTCAAGCACACCTTCCAAAATTGATTTTAAATTTTCAATGATATTAGAAGATTACTTGAAGAAGCAGAGCGATTACACGATAACGATACATCATGACAAAGAGCTCTCTAAGTACATCGTCAATCAATATCTTCCTGACAATCAGACTGCAGACAGCGATGTAGATGACATCTATATCAAAGCTTTAAAAGAAGGAACTCTGCAGTTTATATTCAACAGAACCTACAATCCTAATGAGACATCAGCTTACACGTATAATGGTGCTTTAGCTATCAAAAACACCTCTTACAGATTCAATCTTCCAACCATGAGAAGTAAAAAATCTGTCACTTACATTGGCTCTCGCTTCGAGACAGATAACACCTTCACTGACGATGTAAACAAGGGTTCTTTCACGGTGTTAGAATACAAAGTAAATTGCCAAGATTGATAAACTTTCAAATAAATTAATTAATTAAAGTGATAAACTATTAATTATTAGGAGGCTTTCGTATGGCTAAAGAAGCTAAAGAAAAAGAAATAGCTCAAGAAGAATGCTTAGAGAAAGGCGAGCTAACACCAACTCTCTTGAAGAGAATGAACGCCTATTTTAGATTAGCTAACTATCTTTCTGCATGTCAATTGTATCTTCTTGACAACCCTCTCTTAGAGAGAGATCTTCAAGATAAAGACATCAAGAAGAAAATCGTTGGACACTGGGGAACTGTCCCTGGTCAGAACTTTGTTTACACTCATCTCAATCGTGTGATCAAAAGATATGACCTAGATATGATCCTTTTATCAGGTCCAGGTCACGGTGGAAACTTCTTTATCTCAAACGATTACATCGAAGGAACCTACAGTGAAGTCTATCCAAACATTACGATGGACAAAGCTGGACTTCAAAAACTTTTCAAGCAGTTTTCCTTCCCTGGTGGAGTTCCCTCTCACTGCGCACCTGAAACTCCAGGCAGCATCAATGAAGGCGGTGAATTAGGTTACTCTTTAGCACATGGATTCGGTGCAGTTTTTGATAATCCTGAACTCATTGCAACAGTCATAGTCGGTGATGGAGAGAGTGAAACAGGTCCTCTTGCAACATCCTGGCAAGCAAATAAGTTTTTAAATCCAATAACTGATGGTGCAGTCTTACCTATCCTCAATTTAAACGGATACAAGATCTCTAATCCTACAGTGTTTGCAAGAATATCCAAAGAAGAGATGATAAAATTCTTCGAAGGTTGCGGTTGGAAACCATATATCGTCGAAGGCGATGATCCAATGAAGATGCATAAGCTCATGGCTGAGACTTTAGATACAGTGATCGAAGAGATTATCGCTATCAAGAAACATGCAGTCGAGACAAAAGATGCTACAAGACCTATCTGGCCTATGATCATCTTGAAGACTCCAAAAGGTTGGACAGGACCGAAGGTAGTCGATGGAAAAGATATCGAAAACACCTTCAGAGCACATCAGGTTCCTATCACAATGGACACACCTGAAGACAGAAAGAATCATCTCAAGATGCTTCAGGATTGGTTGAGATCTTATAAACCAGAAGAACTCTTCGACAAAGAAGGACACATCAAGAAAGAGATAAGAGACCTCACTCCTAAAGGAGATAAGAGAATCGGATCAAATCCTCATGCAAACGGCGGAATCATGATGAAAGATCTCCGTATGCCTGACTTTAGAAAGTATGCTTTCGACATCAAGGGCCACGGTGAAAAAGATGGTCAAGACATGACTGAATTAGGCAAGTTTATTAGAGATGTCATCAAATACAATGAGGACTCTAAAAACTTCCGTGTCTTTGGGCCTGATGAAACTATGTCAAACAGACTCAACTCGATTTTCGAAGTTACAAACAGACAGTTCGATGCTGAGAGATTGAAGAAAGATGAGTTCTTATCTAGCGATGGTAGAGTCATCGACTCCATGCTCTCTGAACATATGTGCGAAGGATGGCTTGAAGGATACCTGCTCACTGGTAGACATGGATTCTTCGCTTCCTATGAAGCTTTCATCAGAGTCATCGACTCCATGGTTGCTCAGCACGCTAAGTGGTTAAAGATCTGCAATCAGCTTCCTTGGAGACACAAGATAGCTTCCTTAAACCTCATATTAGCCAGCAACGTGTGGCAGCAGGATCACAATGGTTTCACCCATCAGGACCCTGGTTTCATGGATCACATCGCAAATAAGAAAGCCGATGTTGTCAGACTCTATTTACCACCTGATGCAAACTGTCTACTCTCCACTATGGATCACTGCTTGAAGAGCAAAAACTACGTGAATGTCATCGTCGCTAGCAAGCATCCTCGTCCACAGTGGCTGTCGATGGAAGAAGCAGTTGTCCACTGCACACAAGGTATCTCCATCTGGGATTGGGCAAGCAACGATCAGGGTGCTGAACCAGATCTCATCATGGCCTGCGCAGGTGAGACCCCAACTCTTGAGACCTTAGCTGCTGTATCTATCCTGAATGAAGAGCTCCCTGAAATCAAAATCAGAGTCATCAACGTCGTCGACCTCTTTAAACTCCAGCCTAAGAGCGAGCATCCTCACGGCCTATCAGATGCTCAGTACGATGTGCTGTTTACAAAAGATAAACCTATCATCTTCAATTTCCACGGCTATCCTACTTTGATCCATGAGCTCACCTACAGAAGAGCAAATAAGAATCTTCACGTGAGAGGATACAAAGAAGAAGGAACCATCACAACTCCATTTGATATGAGAGTACAAAACGACATCGACAGATTCCATCTTGTACAGGATGCTATCTTGAGATTACCTCAGTTAGGAAACAAGGGTTCTTACCTGTATCAGAAGATGTCAAATAAACTTGTTCAGCACAAGCAGTACATCCACGAGTACGGTGTAGATATGCCAGAGATCGCTTCCTGGAGATGGAAAGATAGAAAAAAGAAATAGACAATAACAGAGGTTGCTCATAGTTTTATGAGCAACCTATTATTTTTCAATTATCATTTATTATTTTTTATAATTCTATATTGATATCATGTTATTTCATGTTATAATTTTATTTGAGGTGAAATGATGGAAATAACATGGCTTAAAAAAATCCCCGATAATGGAATAGCAACACTGGATAATTACAGCATCGTTTTAAATATGTATGCAGGAAGCAAGATAATAGATTACTATAAACTCAAAATAGGAGTGGACGAAAAACACAATATCATCATCTATCCAATATCGCGGAACGAGGTTGAAGATAAGCTTCTAGATGAGACTTCTCTCTTCTCATATGTGACCAGCAAAAGCTTTGTGAAGATCTCTTCCAAAGTTCTTATGAACAACATAGAAAACATCACTGGGATTGATCTCAGCACAAAAAGGAAGTTCAAGACGGATTATAATAGTGATAAGAAATATCTCACTATATTCCTTGATAAGGAGGTGAAATAATGATTGATGATTGGATGTGGCTGATCTGGTTAGGGGTATTTGTCATCGCCCTGATCATAGAAGCTTTAGAATCAGAGATAGTCTCTATTTGGTTTTCTATAGCAGCAATAATAGCTTTGATCATCTCTTTTTTCACCACATGGTGGATTCAGCTGATCATCTTCATTGTCACTTCGACAGTGATGGTTATTCTGTTAAGACCAATACTGAAGAGACTGACGTTCTCAAAACCGCTGAAAAGCAACATTGATGAGATAATCTCAAAAAGAGGTATCGTCACTAAAAAAGCGACAAAATTAGAAAATGGAAGATGTAAAATCAACGATGTGACCTGGACTATTGTCCCTATCGATGATAAAGATATAGAAGAAGGAGAGATCATTGAAGTGGTCTCTGTATCGGGTAACAAGTTGTACGTTAAAAAAGCAAGTGACAACGCTGATGATAAGGAGGTTCAACAATGATTACATTAGCATCTATTCCCACCGAAGCGATAATAGGTATAGTCTTCGGTATACTGGGAGTTGTTATAATCTGTATTTTTGCTTTCCACATAAGAGTGGTCAATCAGACAGACAAATACGTTGTTGAAAGATTAGGAGCTTACAGAGCTACATGGGAGACAGGAATCCACTTCTTGATTCCTTTTATCGACAAGGTGGCAAAGAAAGTCTCATTAAAAGAGACAGTTCTCGATTTTGAGCCTCAGTCTGTCATCACAAGAGACAACGTCACAATCCAGATAGATACAGTCGTTTTCTATCAGGTGACAGATCCAAAGCTCTTTGCATACGGTGCAAACGATCCAATCAAATCGATCGACTATCTCTCTTCGACAACTTTAAGAAATCTGATAGGTGAGTTAGATTTAGACTCCACTTTGACAAGCCGTGACCTCATCAATGAGAAGATGAGAGCAATTCTTGATTCGGCAACAGATCCCTGGGGAATCAAAGTCAACAGAGTCGAGTTAAAAAACATTCTTCCTCCTAAAGACATCAGAGATGCCATGGAAAGACAGATGAGAGCTGAAAGAGAAAAGAGAGAAAAGATCCTTCTTGCTGAGGGTCAGAAACAGTCAGCCATCCTTATTGCTGAAGGAAACAAGGAAGCTATGATCAAAAATGCAGAGGCAGATAAACAAGCTCAGATCCTCTCCGCTGAAGGTAAAGCTCAATCTATGAGAGAGATTAAAAAAGCAGAAGCAGATGGTATCAGAGTCCTTCGTGATGCTGAAGCTGCAGGTATAGTTGCAATAAGAGAAGCCAAAGCAGATGAAGCAGTGTTGAAAATGAAATACTATGAAGCCTTAGCTACAGTAGCAAACGGCAAAGCGACAAAGATATTTATCCCCAACAATCTAGCAGGTATTTCTTCTATAGCATCTGTTGCAAAAGAATCCTTAACAGATATACAAGATAAAGAATGACACAATAAGGTTGTTTCATAATCATATAAAAGATAAGAATGAGGCAACCTTTTTTTAGTTTTCTTTTTTCTTTCTAATATCTTTTGTAATTTAAAAAAATGGACAGCTATAGCTGTCCATCCTTTTAAAAATTTATATTGATTGATCACTTAATCTATCAGTATCTTATAAATGCTCTATAAGCTAGATATGTCTCATAAACATCAGCTTTAGAAACTATCTCCATAGGTGAGTGCATCGATAAGACAGCCACGCCAGCATCTAAGACTTCCATGTTGTAGTTACCTAAGATATAAGCGATAGTTCCGCCTCCTCCAGCATCTACCTTTCCTAACTCTGAGCTCTGGTAGTAGATATCGTTTTCATCGAAAACTTTTCTTACAAAAGCAATGAACTCAGGCATAGCATCGTTAGCTCCTCTCTTTCCTGCAGAACCTGTGTACTTATTTATCACAATTCCCTTTGAGAAGTAGCATGAATTGTTCATGTCGTTGACAGAAGGATAAAGAGGATCGACAGCAGCAGACACATCGCTAGAGAGCATCTTTGACTTCTCCATAGCGTGTCTGATAGCTAAAAATGATTCATTACCTTGTTTGAAGAGAAGTTCAGCAACAACATTTTCAAACCATTTTGACTGTGCACCGGTAGCACCGATAGAACCCACCTCTTCTTTATCTACTAAAACAGCCATGGTGGTGTATTCACATTTTCCTTGATCAACAATAGCCATCAAAGAAGTGTATGCACAGACTTTATCATCGTGACCATAACCGGCGATCATCGATCTATCCAAACCATAGTCCTTTGCTTTTATCGCAGGAACTGCGCACAGATCAGAAGATACAAAATCTTCCTCTTCAATTCCGTACTTGTTTTTAATAAGCTCGAGAAGATAATTTTTTACTTCACCGCTTTTATCATCCTTCAATGGGATATTACCTACAGTGATATCTAAATCCTCTCCATCTATGACTTCCATTGCAGGTTTTTTAATCTGCGCAGCAGAGAGATGGATTAAAAGATCATTTACCGAAATCATAGGATCGTTTTCATCTTCACCGATGTTGATATCAACTTTCTCTCCGTTTTTCTTGTAGACCACACCATGTATAGCTAATGGAATAGTCACATACTGATATTTTTTAATTCCACCGTAGTAATGAGTGTTTAGCAAAGCAAAGCCGCACTTCTCATAAAGTGGATTCTGTTTGATATCGAGTCTAGGTGAATCGATGTGCGCACCTAAGATTCTCATTCCCTCTTCAATGGGTTTATCTCCGATAACACAAGCTAAGATATTCTTATTTTTGTTTACGGCGTAGACTTTATCTCCAGGTTTTATCTCCTTAAGTGAGTAAAGATCTACAAATCCCTCTTTCTTGAGTATCTCTAAACTAGCACTTACAGCATCTCTTTCTGTCTTGCTGTCAGTCAAAAAAGTTTTGTATCCTTCACAGAAGGAAAAGATCTTCTCTTTTTTATCTTCACTAGCATTTGTCCAAATATTTTTACAGTACATAAAAACCTCCTAACATAAAGAGATTATAGTATTTTAAATATCTTTTTCAATAAAAGAACATCGGTTTAAAGTAGCGATTAAACATCTTTTAAGTTATCTACCTGAGAAAGCAATTAGAAAAAAATGACCCTCTATGTAGTATAATTAAGATGATAAATTTTATGTCTTACCTATCATTTTATAACAAATACAGACCACAGTCTTTTTCTGAAGTGGTTGGTCAAAAGGTTATTGTCAAAACTCTCAAAAATTCATTAAAAAACAAGAAGATTTCACATGCTTATCTTTTCTGCGGTCCCAGAGGCACAGGAAAAACTACTATGGCAAGACTCTTTGCTAAATCTTTAAACTGCGAAGAAGGCATCGGAAATCAGTGTTTGAAATGCTCTTCCTGTCAGAAGATAAAAGATGGAAATCATCCAGATGTTGTTGAGATAGATGCAGCTAGCAATTCCACTGTGGACTCGGTTAGAAATCTGATTGAAAACATCTCATACCAACCTATCCTATCAAGATATAAGGTGTACATAATAGATGAAGTTCACAACATGTCAAACTCAGCTTTCAACGCCTTGTTGAAGACGCTTGAGGAACCACCTTCTTTTGTCGTCTTCATCTTAGCTACAACAGAACCTCAGAAAATCCTTCCTACCATTCTTTCAAGAGTCCAGAGATACGATTTTTCAAAGGTCTCAAACGAGGATATCTTTTTAAATCTGAAGAGGGTTTTAGATATGGAGAAGATACCTTATGAAGATGAAGCATTAAAAGAGATATCCTATCTTGCAGATGGAGGAGTCAGAGACTCCTTATCTCTTTTAGAACAGGCGGTATCCTACTGCGATAAGAAAGTTAATTTGAAAGATATCTACTCTTTATTTGGAATTCTATCCAAGAAAGAGAAATTGACTTTTATCTCAGCCATCGAAAAAAAAGACAGTGTAAAAATCGTCTCCTTTTTAAAAGAAAAGTATCAAAGAGGAGTCGACCTACTTCGTTTTCATCAGGATATCTTAAAGATACTTAAAGATATTTATATATATAATTTAACCAATGATGAAAATCTTCTTGAGGTTCTCAATAAAGAAGATATCAAAGACATCCAACTTTCAAATGGTGTTTTAAATCATCATATAAATACCCTAATGACAAGGTTCAGAGAGTACCGTTATACAGACGATGTTTTAACAAACTGTGAACTATCTTTTTTATCGTTGATAAGCGATGAACAAATAGAGTTTTCACCCAGAGAAAAAACTGTGAGACAGGAAGAGAAAAATACTGTTACAAAAGAGAATAAAGAGGAGCTTCTATCTTCTCCTACTTTGATAGAAGTCAGCGATAAAGAGGAGAAAAAAGGAATAGAGAAAGATGAAAAAAGAATAACTGCAGATGATAGTGAGATTGTCAATCTGATGCTGAGATCAAAAAAGGAGGACAGAATCGAGATCAATTCTCTTTGGGACAACCTTCAAAAAGAGCTCAGAGGTAAAAACAAGATAATCGCAGCTAGCATCTACTCTTCAAGGCTTAGATTAGTAGATAGTCAAGATAAGATTATTCTTTTATCATCATCTATTAAGACTGAGATAGAGAAGTTGAATCCTATGAGTGTTCAAAAGAAGATCAGCTCTCTTCTCTCTTCCTGTTTTAATAGAGATTATAATCTTCTCATCATTTCTGAAGAGCAGTTTAAAAGAGCGACCGAACTTTATAAAAGCGGAGAGTACAAGGAAAGCAAAAGACCAAACATCGTTTTTGATGACAACGAAAAGAGAGCATCAGATGAGTTTGTCAGTTCATTATTTGAAGAATAAAGGAGAGTATTATGGAAGACGAGAACATCAAAAAAGCCAAGCAAGCAGTTGAATTTACAATGATGCAGGAGAGAGCTAAAAAATTGCAGGAACAGTTCTCTGCTTTATCAAACAAAGTCTACAAAGGAAAAAGACAGGGAATAAACATCCAGATGAAAGGAGACTATCAGGTTTTAGATATAACGATAGATCAGTCCTTTTATGAAACCAGTTCCAAGACTCAGATGGAACAAGCTCTTATGATATGTTTGACCAATTTAAAACAAGCTATCGACTTAGAGCAAGAACAGCTTAAAAACTCTCTGCAAACAGAGATAAATAAATTTCAAAGCGAGATGATGAAAGAAAAAGAAAATGGACAAGATTAAGGTTATCGAAAAACTCATAAGCTGTTATAAAAAACTTCCTTCTGTCGGATACAAGACCGCTGAGAGATTAGCTTACTCAACTTTGGATTTAAAATCAGAAGAGATCGATTCTTTTATAGAAAACTTAGAAGAGGCTAAAAATATAAAAAGATGTGATAGATGCGGTATCTACATAGAGGATAGTTGTCCTCTTTGCAACGATGAAAAAAGAGATAAGAAGACAATACTTGTCGTCTCCTCTCCAAGAGATGTGTACTCCATTGAAAAATCAGGTGTCTACAATGGTTTATACTTCACACTGAATGGCACTCTCTCTGCAGTTCACAACAGAGATAGCCACTCTACAAAAATCGATGAGTTATTTAAAAAGATTGAAGAGGAGAAGATTGAGGAACTCATTCTGGTTTTGGATTCTACTTTAGATGGAGAGATGACCTGTTCATACATCATCAATCACCTGTCATCATGTAACATCAAGATAAGCAAGATCGCTCACGGGATACCTTTAGGTACCTCTCTTGAGTATCTGGATGAGATGACAATCAATCTCTCGATAAAAGGAAGACAAGTTGTAAAGGAAAAATAAGATATGAAAAAAGGTTTGTTTATCACATTTGAAGGAGTAGATGGCTCTGGAAAGACATCTGTTTTAAAAGGAGTGAACGATCTTCTTTTAAAAAACGGAATATCAAATTTTATAATAACAAGAGAGCCAGGCGGCTCAAAGATAACTGAGAAGATAAGAAGCATCATCCTGGATAGAGATAATATCGAAGAGGATATCAAGACTGAAGCTCTTCTTTACGCTGCAAGCAGAAGGCAACACCTTGTCGATGTCATCATAAAAAGACTTGAAGAAGGTGTCCACGTCATCTGTGACAGATATGTGGATTCATCTTTAGCTTACCAGGGATACGCAAGAGGAATAGGAATAGAAGAGGTCAGAAAGATAAATGAATTTGCTATAGGTTCTCTTTATCCAGACTTGACAATCTACCTTGATTTGGCTCCTGAAGAAGGTCTTAAAAGGATCATGAAAAACCGTGAAAATCCTGACAGATTAGATGTTGAAAAACTTTCCTTCCACAAGAAGGTCTACGAAGGATATGAAGAAGTTTATAAGATGTTCCAAGGAAGAATTTATAAAGTGGATGCTAAACAAGATCTTCTTTCGGTAACAAAAGATGCTTTCAATAAGGTTTATGAATTTATAGTGCAGAATGAAAAAAGATGAACTGTTAAATTATCAACCAGTGCTGACAAAGCTGTTCTCTTCAAGCAAAAAGAAAGAGAGATTAGCTAATGCTTATCTGCTTTTTGGAGAAGAGAATGCTCCTTTAAAAGAGACAGCTTTAGCCTTAGCTAAGATGATAAACTGCAAAGAAGATGATATCTTCTGCGACAAGTGCATCTCCTGTAGCAAGTACGATAATCTGTCTGCAAGCGATTTTCTTCTGATAGATGGTAAAAAAGAGATCATAAAAAAAGAACAGATAAAAAGACTAGAAGATTTCTTTTCAATGTCTGCTTTAGAGAAAAACCATCATCCTATTTACATCATCAACAATGTGGAAAACATCACAGCAGAAGCGATAAACAGCTTGTTAAAATTTTTAGAGGAAGGGAAAAATGAAGTGATCGCTCTTCTTACCGCAAACAACAGAGAGAAGGTGCTAAAGACTATCTTATCACGCTGTGTGAAAGTCACTGTCAACCCTCTTCCATACAACATATTTGAAAGCTCACTTTTAAATCAGGAAATAACTATCAAAGATAACAGAATCATTTTTGATAGGCAACTGATTAAAACCTTGTATCCTTTTTACTCCTGTAGAGAAACCCTTCTCTCTGATTTAAGTGAAGATGAATCCTTCTTTAAAGCGTACGAATTATATCCTTATCTCTTATCATCCTTAGCTGTTTCAATCGATAATTTCACTTTCTTCATCCTGAGAGAAATACAACTTAACAGCGATAATAAGTGTTATAATTGGTTGTTTCTACTGCTGAGAAATTCTTTTGTAAAAATCCTCTACAAAGAAATAGATGAAGATGCTTTTTCTAGCGAATTATCAAAGATTAAAAGCAGAGGATACAATATTGAAAACGCATTGAGAGAAATAAACAGGATTCTTTCCTTATCCAGGATCAATCCCAGCATCACTTTAAATTTTTTGAAAGTAGCTGATAAACTGAAAGGAGATTAAGATGAATCTCATAGGAATACCATTTGAATTTGTTGGAATGACTTACTACCAGTGTCCTTTTGATATAACAATAGGTTCCAAAGTCATAGTCACAAACGATTTCGGTACTTTTTTAGCAACAGTATCAAAAGTCAGAAAAGCATCAGATCAGGAATGTGAGAAAGAGAACTTCAATCAGCTCTTTCCTCCTATCGATAGAATCGCAAACAGCGACGAAATAAAAGAAGATGAAAAACTCATATCCTACAGGAAAGATATCTGCTCTTTTGCTCAGAAACAAGCAGATGAACTATCTTTAGATATGGATATATTAAACTGCTTTATCGATCTCTCTTCAGATAAGCTTCTTATTACCTATCTAGCTGAAAGCAGAGTCGACTTCAGAGAGTTGGTTAAAATTCTCATGGCTGCCTTCAGAAAAAGAATAGAGCTGAGGCAATTAGGACCTAGGGATCACGCTTCTTTAATAGGAGGAATAGGACCTTGCGGTCTTCCTCTTTGCTGCTCTACTTTCCTGACAGAATTTGATGGGATAAGCATCAACATGGCAAAGAATCAACTGCTTGTCATAAACACTGCTAAATTGTCTGGACAGTGCGGAAAGCTTCTCTGTTGCTTAAAATTTGAAGATGAATCATACACAATCATCAAGAAGGATTACCCTGATATAGGAGAGGTGATAAATTATAAAAACTCACAGTACAAAGTAGTGTCTATTAACGTCCTATCAGATACGATAACCTGCTACAACAATGAAAACTATGAATCGTTCACCAAAGAAGAGTATCAGAAAGCTAAAAAAGGAATAGCCAAAAAAGAGAACAACACTGTCATCGATATCAATGCTAATGTCAATCTCTCCGGAAAAGGAGTTCAGGACACCAAAAACAGAATCCAGCAGATAAAGAGAGATGAGAAGGAAAGAAAAGAGACAGAAAACACTGATAAAAATAGACAGAATAAGCAACAGAATAAAAATAAGAACAAAAATAACAATCAAAATATAAACAGATTTGATAAAAATAATCACAAGAAACAATCTGAAGAGAAAAAACCAAATAGGAACAATAAAAATAAGAACAACTTCAAAGGTAACTTCAATAATCACTTCTCTTTTTCAAAACACGATGATGGATTTATTCCAGTTTCTGAGATCAAAGACAGATCTATTTTAGAAAGCGACAAAGATGATAAGAAATAAGCCTTACTCTGATGATACAAAACCTATTATCTATTTGGTCGCTACTCCGATAGGAAATATCGAAGATATCACTTTAAGAGCGATCAGAATTTTAAAAGAAACAGATATCATCTGCTGTGAAGATACCAGAAATACATCTCTCCTTTTAAAGAGACTTAATATAGAGAACAAAAAGATCTATTCACTGTACGCTCAAAATGAGAAAGAGAACTCCAAAGAGATAATAAGAAAAATTAAGGAAGAGAAACTATCTCTTTGCTATCTCTCTGATGCAGGAATGCCTGGCATATCTGATCCAGGATCCATCCTTGTAAAAGAAGCCTACAGTAACGATGTAAAGGTGTCTGTCTTACCAGGACCCAGTGCAGTCATCTCCTCTTTAGTGATATCTTCCTTAGACACTTCCGATTTTTCTTTCTATGGATTTCTTCCTACAAAAGAGAATGCAAAAAGAAACTTTCTATCATCCCTTGCATACAGAAAAGAAACTCTGATATTCTATGAGTCTCCTAACAGAATAAAAGAGACTATCAACATAGCTAAAGATGTTTTCTCCCCTGAGAGAAAAGCATGTATAGTAAGAGAGATAAGCAAGATTCACGAAGAGGTCATCTCTTCTACTTTAGAAGAATTATCATCCTTAAAGGAAGAGATAAAAGGAGAGATAGTCTTCCTGATTGAGGGAACTAAAGAGAAAGAGGTAATGAGCGACAAACAGGTTATACTGCTGTTAAAAGAAGGAATCAAAGAAGAGAAATTGTCTTCTTTGACAAAAAGAATATCTCAGATATCTAACAGAGATAGAAAAGAGATATATAACCTCGCTTTAAAACTCAAAGGAGAAGACAGATGAGAAAAGGAAGGTTGCTTAAAGATGGCTCTGTTCTCTACACGATAGCTCCATCATTTGGAGTCACATTTGATCCTTACCTGACCAGATATAAAAAGAGCGTTGAAAACATGAAGAATTTAGGATACTTCTTCATCGAAGGAAAGAATGTTTTTTTAAACGATGGCTTTTTCTCATCAAACGATCCTAAAAAAAGAGCGGAAGAACTGATGGAAGCCTTCACTCAACAGAAGAGCGATTTTATCTTCACAGTCGGTGGAGGAGAGATGGCAATTGAAATTCTTCCCTTCATAGATTTTGAAAAGATAAAAAAGTGCACTCCTAAATGGGTGATTGGTTTTTCTGATATCACAAATGTTATCTTCCCATTGACAACCATCACTGATCTGATGACAATCTATGGCCCATGTATGACATCTTACTTCAATAGTCCTCTAATACTCTCTTCAAAAAATACGATCTCAATGCTTAAAGGAGAGAAGCATTTTGAAGGATATCCTTTCTACTGCGATAAACAGGAAGAAGAATGCGATCCTCTAGCTCCTCTTCTCTTGAATCAGAAGAAAGAGCTGATAGTAGAAAACTTCACCTCTCCTTTTAAAGGAATACTTCTTGGAGGATGTCTAGACTGCCTCCACTCTCTTGTCGGAACAAGATTTGATAAAGTAAAAGATTTCACTGAAAGACACAGAGATGAGAAAATAATCTTCTTCCTTGAAAACTGTGAGCTCAGCAACTTAGAGCAGAGAAGAGCACTCTTCCAATTGAGGGAAGCTTCCTGGTTTGATAACTGTTCTGGATTTTTAATCGGCAGAGATAACAGGTACACATATGAGGAGAATCCTTATTTCTTTGAGACTTACCAAGCTATCAGAGAGCTAAATCTTCCTATCATCTACAACTGCGATTTTGGACATATCCCACCTTCATTACCTATGATGATGGGAGCAACCTGCACTGTATCAATTAAAGACAATAATCTGATCATGGATTATCAGTGATCATCTATCAATTGATATATTCTTTCTTTCATATCTGCAAATTAAAGGATAGTTATTTTTTCTGATAACAATCCTTATTCCAATAATCAACAATGAGATAAGATATTATCTTTATCCATGGTCACAGAAAAGAGATAAAAAACAACAATCAGAAAAGTCAAAAACAGAACTTACTGCGGAAAGATGTATGATGCTGATAAACTAAGGTGTCTTCTCTCTATTTTTTCTGACTAATAAGATATCAACTTGAATAAGAATTAAAGAAATTAAACTCATAAAAATATTTGAATCGATAGTGAAAATTTTAAACGGATTTTTTCCTGCTTTAAAGGGTATAGTAAAATCTTTCGTATTGCTCTTAACAAAGAAAAACATACATACAAAAGCACTGATAAAAATAAAAAGATTAAAAATCAGTGAGATGATATGGTTTTCTTCTAACAGTATTTATAAATAACTCCATATTATCAATATCTATTATATAAAAATCAGCAATACTTAAATAGGAGCCACCTGTTAAGACAAGTGACTCCTATTATTTGTTTATAAAAGATTAAAGACGATTGAAGATTATTTATGCTTATGCTGGAATATCATTTTCTGTAAGAGCTCTGTTATTGATGATTCTTCCATCAGCTGAGGCTGGGACTTTTACTGTTCCAGCTTTAATTGCATTGATTAAAGCCTG
>JALEUS010000089.1 GCA_022780765.1 Bacilli bacterium
TGAAAACATGTAATGTAGCTGACAGTAGTAGGCTCTCTTATTTAGGTATGTACGCTTTTGCTGAAACTACTGGTCTTTCTAATTCAATGACAGTAGGAGGAACGCTTAATACTCTCAGTGAAGGTACCTTCTATAATTCTAGAATAACATCATGTAAATTAACTAGCTACATCAATTACATAAATGCTTACGCTTTTTATAACTGCGTCAATATGACTTCTTTAAACCTGAATGAAAGTGGATATACAGATATGAGCAATATTTATCGTTTAGGTGATTTTGCTTTAGCCTACTGTTCAAGGTTAGGTTCATCTGTAAGGTTCTCAACCAATACTTTCTCAGGTGGATCTACTTCAAGATCTATAAGTCGCTCCGGTTCTGTATATTATCCTGAATTCTATACTACATATAAGGAAAGAGCAGAAAACGCATACTCTCCTTCTTTATCTCAGAATACTGATCCTTCTATTTTAGGTCTTCAAATGAATTTCAATTTAACTAGTGGAAAAAGTATCATTACCACTTACAGAAGAAGAAAAGATAAAGTAAATAACTTAAATCATGAATTTGGTTCTACTCCTACGTGGTACAATGGCAAAGTGTCAACGGGTTTAGGTTTCTTAGCTTTTTATAATACCAAAAGCTTAAGTTTTCATCCTTCTTATACTAATTCTTGTGGAGCAACAGGAGTAAGTTCATATACATTTTATGGTTCATCTCTGTTAAATGACAAGTACATAGATACTATTTTCCCTCAAGCCATAGGAGGAAATGGAATGATCGCTTCTCACGCTTTCACAACAGGTAATGGAAATACAATATACATAGGAAACTCTTCTAAACTCACATTATCTGGATACGTTGATCCTTACGGATTTGATGGAGTAACTTTTACTTCCACCTATCAAACTTACTACAATGGTACTGTAGGCGACGATTATACGCGTGCTCATCCATCAGGAAGTCATCTGAAAATAGAATTTTCAAACAATTACGTCCCTTCATTTATTTTTGCTGGATCAAAAGCAAGTGGTGCTGCAGAGATATCATTTCCCTATTCCAGTAGTACTAGATATATATCTTCTTTTGCTCTCTATAATGATTCATCCTCTGAGTTCTCTGCGATTTATATTGATACCAACAGCTATAGTTCAGATGTTTATTTCTATTCATTTAGTTTACTAAACAGTAATACTAGAAGCATCTCTGCAACTGGATACTCCCATTTCTACGCTGGTATGGCTATAGGTTCTCAGTTCTGTGCTTCAGAAACATATAGTAGACAGATGACAGATCCGGGTTTAGGATTCTACGGAAGAAGAACAGATAGCAAAGACAATGGTCGTTACTACTACAATAAAAACGGATGTGGTGATTATGGTGATGAGTGTAATAACGATGGTTACATGTACGCTATGGCTCTGTATAATGAATTAAATTACATACCTGAAGGTTCTTCATACTCTGTCACTCACGATGATAAAGATGGCAATTATAGAGAAAATAATTTGATGTTGAAGTGGTATGGAAACAATGAATATAACTCTTTTGATGTCGGTGATCAAAAAGATAATAACGTCTCAGAAAAATATAATGTAGAATTTAGAGTGAGGGATGCATCTCAAACCAATTCTTACTCGTACTCTATGAATTCTAGTTATGGTACTGGCTATCCAACGGCTATAAGTGAATCCTGTTCACCAAGAAGTTCTTCTAATGCGACTGGATACAATTAGAAACATCTATTGAAGATAATAGGACTATTGAAAGATAAAGATTTCTTTTCAATAGTCCTTTTTTTATTAGAAACTATTTAATTTAATTGAGGGAAAGATTGTTTTTATAAAATATTCTTAATGATTTCTTTTTTTGTTGTTTATTAATAGAATTTTTTAGATTTCTTTTAACTCAGAAAATAAAAAAAGATGTTTTCTATTCATAGAATGTTTTTTTTATATATGAAAACTATAGATTGTCAGTATATAAAAAAGTAATATGTTTGGAATTTTATAAAAAAATTCCTTTCCTTAAATCTTTCATCAGGTGGTAAATTGATATTAATGTCATTTATACATTTTTCAATACATTCTAGTTTAAATTCTGATGTGTATTAATTAAAAATACCCCTCCTCCTGTTATGCAAAGGATTTGGGGTACGATTCATCGTAATGAAGATTTTTTTACATTCCTTATTTATAGATGTATGTCAGTTATTAAAGGGTTTTAATTACTATAGATCACATCTTTTAATTTGAATTACTGTGGATAAAAGTAAAACAGGTGTGAAGGAATATTGAAATTGAAATATTGAACATTATATATAATCTTCTCTGTACACTTTAAATACTCCATCAACATTCAAATCAATGCGATAGTCTTTATCATTAGCAGAGATTTCACCGAATCTATCTCTCCTATCTGGTGAGGAATTATATTCAGTCCCACCAAAGTCGTAAATAAGTTGATGTGGTCTATTATTCTTAAAGAATTCGGTCATTGGAATGGCTCCAAAAGGCGGTGGTAAAGTGAAGAAGATAGTTGATGCAGCAGCATCGTACTTATGACAAGCTTGAAGTTCTGTTCTTATCTGATAAGCGGAGAAACTGTATAAATATTTAGGATAGTATACATAGTTTTGTCTTTCTTTTCTATCACTGATAAATGTGCTCACACGTTCATCTGTACCTATTTTCACAGTGCGAGCATCGTTGTAAGCTAAACTTTGAACATGAGAAATTTGCTTATTTACATAATATTTATGTCTAGTATTTTTTGAATTGTGAGGTGAGACAGTAAATATAGGAAGAAAATTATAACCAGAAAGTGGCCAAGATGTTCCTTTGCTGTAAAGTGAACAATCGTATGGATTTAGTGCAACTTTTACATATCTCTGGTCATTTTGACCAATGAAGGAAAAAGTAGTTGTTAAATTAATAGCACCTATTACACCTAAAGCAAAGTAATAATTTGAAGATGCTCTACCATCTTCAAAAGTAATGTCATAAGGATGATCAAGGAAATGGTTTTTTAAATTATCAGCAGCACGTGCATTTGTGTTTGTAAATTCACTCCAATTGATGCAATAAGGACTTCTTTCGATATCACCAAAATAAGTGGTACCTACTGTAATACTATGACTACTACCCCTATCAATTCCTGTAGATTTAGAAAATATGTGCAGATCACCAGTTTTAGGATGAAGATTAGCAAAGCCATAATTTAATATAGCTCCATCCAAATAAATAGGATTAAGATTGGTTGTATTTATAAAAGATCTTCCAAATTGGAATGGAGTAACTTGATATAAGACATCAAAGTAAGAGAAAATATCAGGTGAGCTTGTTTTCTCCACAGCTCGCTGTAAAACATTTTGAAAGTTGTTTCCATCTTTCTGCTCATTATAAAACATTTCACCTATAGGTTTAACAATGTTATTGTACTTTTCACCAGTTCCGACTCTGTTAAGATGGAGCTGACCAGCAATTTCTACGTTTGATAAACCAAAAGGATACACATATTGTGTTCTCATGTAAAGCGTAGAGTTATTTAACTTGAATGTGGTATCATCACCAGATTGATAGAACGGGCAAGAACCGATAATTCCCCAGCTTCCATCAGAATTTGTATCACCTATATTGTTAATGTAATTGAAGTATTGAGTATCTGTACGAATACCACTATTATTAGAATATGAAGTGTTTCTGTATGGATTAGCTCCTCCTCCATCAAAGACAAAAGGAAAAGTATCAGCGATAGTATCTCCAAATAAAGACATACCTTTCACATCAGCAAAAGCAAAGGCAGATAGTGCGTAGGAATTTAAAGCGCTTGAAAACTTAAGTTCTAAAGAATTACAGTTAGCAAAAGAACGAGTATTGATTATTTCTCTGAATGTGTAGTTGACAGTGTAGAGGTACTCGTTATCGACGTAGTAATCTTTAAGATACTCGTTGTTCTTGAAGAAATCTGCATCATCAATAAAACCAAGAGTTCTCAGTTGACTTAATCTTAGACCGTCATCTTTCAAGTAAGTGATGTTAGCAACAGAAGATATTCCTAAAGATGAATACTCAGGATTTATTGCTCCTTGATAAGGCATCATCAAGGAGGTGAGATCTTCTCTTTCCGGTTTTTTATCAGAAGCATATTCAGTGAAGCTGCTTCCTGTTAACTTACCTCTTTTCATGATATCTCCATTAAGTTCAAGAGAAGTCAAACTTGAGCACCCTTCAAATGAAGAGACACCTACTGAGATACAGTAATTGGTTATTGTACTATTATTATTTCCAAAAGACTGTAAAGAAGAACAGTTATAGAAAGCGTAATCTCCGATAGGGAACTCGTTAGTGTGTCTCATGATGATCTCTTTTAATGATGAACATTCAGCAAAGAGTCCTTCTGGTATGTATGTTAAAGAGGAAGGTAAAGTCAAAGTATTTGAACTACCATTAGAATTCAATGAGTAACATCCTCTGAAAGCGTAATCTCCAAGTTCAAAGTAAGATACCTCATCGAACTTGGTAGGTGAGAAGATATCGTTTGTTATCTCTTTCAATTTGAAACAGAATTCAAAAGCGTGACTTCCTATCTTGCTTAACGAAGGAGATTCAAAAAGATAAGACCTGTCAAATATCACTTGAGTTAAAGCGGTGTTAAATAAGAAGGCACCTTCTCCTATTGATGTTATCTCTTTTGGAAGCTGAACTACTGTGTCTGTTCTTGAAGAAGAGTCGTAGTAACCTGTCTTTTCATAGGATTTTCCAGCGTATGCCCCATCTTTTTGAATGAGGAAGTAAGGATCGTCAGTTCCTATGAAGTTCTCTTTATTTGTGACGTTGTGATAATTGTAATCTGTTAGGAGATTTTTGTTTCTGTTGTCATTTAAGAAATCAGATATCTTGGTGTTGACTATTTCAAGTTTTGCAAAAGCGTAATTACCGATAATCTCAAGAGATATTCTCTCATTTCTTTCAGAGTTATAATCTTTTATCTTAAAACCGAGCAGATCTGGGTGATTGAAGAAAGCGTAGTTTCCAATACTCTTGACTCTCAAAGGAAGAGTGAAGTCTTTAAAAGCATCTCTTTCCGCTTCAACTGCACTGGTGTAGAACGCTTTTCTATAGCCCATGAAAGCAGAGTCCCCAATTACTAGTTCACTTATAGCAGATGAGTACAATGATAAGTCATTTCCAAAGGAGACAGTGTTTTTAAAGTAGCGGTAAGCGAAGGCAAAGTCATCTATCAAAGTGACATTAGAAGGCAAAGATAGAGAGATGTTGTACGCTCTTTTTGAAGCGAAGAGTTCTCTATTAGCTGTCGTTATTGAATAGTTGTAGTCTTTTCCTTCTTCTGCGTTGTAGATGAGATTTTCATTTTCAGCGACTCTGAAAGCATTCCTTCTTATTTTTAAAGAGAAGTTCACCTTATCTAGGTAAGAGATTGGATCGACAAAATTCAGTGAAGTTATCTTCTTTCTGTACTTAAAAGCTCCTACTCCTATCTCTGTCAATCCTATAGGAAATGAGATAGAGAGATCTCTTTCAAGAAGATGTCCTCTATCTTCTCCTGAGTAAGCTTTATTCAAAACTGTTACAGAGTCTTGATCGCCTATATCGTCAGCTGTATCTTTGACAACATTATCTGTGTAATTTCCAGTCAAGCTGACTTTTTTGATGTACATTCCTAACTCATCGACACTTTTACTTCTCAAGTAAGCTTCTGTGTCGATTGCAACAGCAAAGCTGTGATCGCCTATAGAGCAGTTGTTTCCAAACTTCTTAGTGACAGGATCAAATTCATCCCAAGAGATGCTCTGCAGTTTGCTTCTGTTTGCAAAGGCAAGTTTTCCAATTTTTGTTAAGGCTAGAGGGAAAAGTAATATAGCTAACTTGTCAGAGTAGATAGATTCATCTAAGTCAGTGGTGTTGAGGTTCTTTCCTAACATGAAAGCAGCATCACCGATAGTTCTCAGTTTGCTATTGAAGACGACAGTTCTCAAATTGATGTTGTTGTAAAAAGCACCTGCTTGAATAGTGGTTAAACTTTTCGGACACTCGATTGCATTTAAAGAGGTGCAGTTATAGAAAGCAAATGGATTGATGACAGCAGTGTTTTGAGAGAAGACGATTGTTGTCAGTTTACTGCAGTCTGCAAAAGCAAATGAACCTAAAGTCGAGTAACAAGGAGTCGCATCATCTAAAGTTGGGAATGATACTGATCTTATTATGTCTTTTCCATTTTTTCCAAAGACAGAAGTGTAGGTGAAGATGTTAGGAAGATCCTTATCAACATCGCCACCAAGACCAGTGTCTGTCATCTGTGCATCAGCTATTCCTTCGATGATCTGGAATCTGCTTATTGTGTACGTTCCATCGTTTGAAGCGACTTTAGTGAAGTATCTAGCTGGTAAGATGACAGATTGCCATATCTGTTTCTTCACATCGCTGTCAGGATAAAATCCATTGATCATGTTCTTATCATCGAATGTCAAGACTCCATCTTCTACTTTATCGTAAGCGAAGAATCCTTTTATGACGACAGAAGAAGGGATATCCTTTTTTTCAAAATTTGAGAAGGTCAACGTAGCTTTCTGTCCACCTAAAACGTAGGGATAGCTTAAGTATCCTTCTGTGTCGTTATAAATTGTTCTCATACCGTGCTGATACAAGATGGAATTTTCTTTTAAAATCTCAAGAGGAGAGAAGGGAACATTTCTATCGACGACGTAAGGTCCGTAGTTGACGTCGTTGATATTGTATGTAACTGCATGTCCGACATATTCCATTCCTGGATCGTCAGGATCGTTTGGATCTTCGTAAGGTTCAATGTAGATGTTTTTGGCACTCTTGTTGATCAGGTTTGCTAAAGTGATGACACTTCCTGCAGAGATGTAGGCGTTTTTAGTGTAGACAGCTGCACCGTATTCATCGACTACTTTGAATTTCGAAATCTTGTAGTGATTGTAGACAATCTGAAGCGGATTTGTCGTTATTCTTCCTGTGACAGGATCTTTTCTAGCGACTGTGTTACCATTGAAATTGTATCCTCCGATGACAAATGTTGTTTCGGTTATACTATTTCTACTATAGAGTTGTGAAGAGGTTGAAACAGAATCAGGTAGCTGCTGGACAAGAATAATTTCATTTCCTACTCTGTAAGTTATTCTGATATCCAGGTAATCGTAGACAGCGTAGTAAACAATTGAAGACTCTAAAGGATCTGCTGTAAAAGTACCAGCGGTCACCAGATTTTTAGGATCTCCTCCTTTTTTAGCCCATCCTAAGAAGACGGCTCCCTCTTCTCCTTTAGGAGCTTCAGTAGGTATGGTGTAGTTACCACCTGCTCTGATAAACTGTGAGGAGAAGACGCTTGTCATATCAGAAGAAGAGTAGAACTCAACTTTGATGTTGTTTCTAGCTTGATAGTTAGGGATGAAGACGACGTTTCCAGGATTGATGATGTAGTTGTTGACTATCACTTTCACGTACTCGTAACCTTGTTTGACAAGCTGATACTCAGGTTGGAAAATGTATTCAAATGTATTCTCAACATCAGTCTTAGCTAAAGTGATGGAATTTGGAGCACCAGACTGAGTGTTTCCGTAAGTGATATTAAATGACATTCCGTCGAATGTGTAGGCGGTTGATGAATCAGGAGCAGGAATGACAAATGAAGCTCTTATATCACCTGTCTCTTTGTATTTAACACTTCCATCTACATCTACGTAAGAGAAAAGTTCAATAAGCTGATAAGAGTATCCTCCTATTTCATCTGTGTATCTTCCGAAGCTATCTTTCTTGTACTCGTATGTCATCTTCAGTTTTAAAGGAACAGAAGAGTGGATCGATGACGGTTTTGAAAGATTGACGTTGTTTAATGAATCGTAGAAAGTCACAGGTGAAGTAGGTGATGTAAACACGCAGATTAAATCTACTTTCTCAGTCGATTTAAAGGTCATTGAAGGAGTAACTTTTGCTCTTGTCAAAGGAACAAGATCACCCTGTTCATTCCTTTGATATCTGACATAGTACCACGACTGTAAAACAGCATTTTGACAGACTGTGTTATCTGGATTTTTGACAGTGATGTAGTTTTCCATCCACTTGTCTAAAAGCGTGTATGAAAGTACATTTTCACCGAATCTGCAAGTTCCATCGAAGTCTTGAGAAATTCCGGGAACGATCTGCTTTCCGGAGACATCGTAGTCGTGGATGTCTGCAATATCGATATCACCGATCAAAGTACCACCGGTATAGATATTTTTTTCACTGTTTTTATCAGCGTTTTGAACCTCGTACTTGTAGTTGATTGTAAACTTCTTACCGACGTACTTAGCAACTAAAGTCATGTTGTATTCGTAGTTGTACAGGTAATCTTTTTCAATTCCGTATTCATCCACGTAAGTAAGTTTTCTATCTAATCTATTTCCATCTTGATCGTAGTTGTAACCGAAGATGAGACTCTCTTTGTAAAGAGGTATTTCAGTTGAGGAGTCTATGTCGGTTGAAATGATCCAACCATCGAAGTCATATCCTTCTTTGAAAGGAAGTTCATCTTTTAAAGTGACTTGTTTTACTTCACCATCTTGTCGGTAAGTGTCAACAACAACATCAGTCAACTTCTGTCCGTACTTCACTTCGACAGTCTTCGAACGGAATTCTCTTTTCGGATTTCCAGGTAAAGAAGGATCAGCATCAGTTGTGTAGGACTCTTCAATTAAAGTCAGATAATAAGTTTCAGGTACAAGATTGATGTAGACTCTGATAATGGGTTTTCCTCCCTCTGCTTCTGCAACAGCTTCTGAAGGTTTAAAATCTCCAAAATCTTCACATCTGATAAATGATGTGATCTTATTAGATAAGGATTCTTCCTCACTCACTGTCACATCGCTGTTATAGGAGAGATAGTATCCATCGACTTTGTATCCTTCAATTCCTGAGTAAGAGACAGAGTTAGATAAAGAGAAATTATCTCCGTAAGAGACAGTGTAAAAACCGTCAAGCTCTTTGATGTATAGATCTCTATCTCCTATAGCACCAGGTTGATACTTGTGTCTTCTGTTGTCGTAAAAACGTATCTGATAAGTTATCTTTTCATACTTGCAAGTGATGATGACGTTGTTTGTAAAAAGGAAGAGATTATTTTTTAAAGGATCGTTATCCCACATTCTGTTTAAGACATTTACAAGGTTGTTAGAGTCAACGAAAAAGCCAACAAAATTGTATCCAACTTTATTTGATTGCTGGTACAAAAGGATCTCTCTATTTGCATCATCAGTGGTGTAAATACCTATCTTAGAATCAACTTCCTTGGTGTAGAATTTGCTCTGAGAGTATGTCAATTTAAAAGATAAAGGTTCTTCTATTCCATCGTCAGGTAAGATAGTTACGTAGAACTCCTTAGGTTCAAAGTAGGCAACTAAAATGTACTGATCATAATTTAACTCATCTTCTCTACCTAAAGAGACAGTAGAAGAAGAAGTAATTATCTTGCTGAAAGCAGGATCTCCTTGCTTTTTTAAGATCCAGTACTTGAAAAGATATCCTTCTGGATTTGTGATAGCAGGAAGAGAGAATTTTTCATTTTCGTACTGTTTAACTCCCTTGCCACCATTTTGATTGTTGAAAATGTCAAAGGATGAGGATGCTCCTTCAGCTTCAAATCTCGTGTAATGGAAAATCGAATCGTATTTAGGTTTCAAAACGATGTTCTTCTTGTATGGATAGAGAAAATCTTCTGCAAGAATATTTATCTCAGAATTTGAAGAAGTCAAAAATAGGCCGCTGAAGTTGCCTAAAGACGGATGCGTGTTCCTGTAAGCTTCAATTCTATTTAAAAGTTGTTGTTTTATCTGCTCAGTGAAGATCTTCTTATTTGTCATCACGTCTTTGATGATGAATGATTCCTCCCCTTCAAAGTCGATGATAAGATCGTACTTCCTGGATTTTAGTTCACCGTAGACATATATATCTTTTATAGGTTGATTATCTAATCTCTCCAAATAGTATGAGCTAGATAATCTTTTATCAGATGTCAAAAGCGAAGGATCGCTCACACCTGAAAGAGGTTCACTATCTTGAACATACCAACCGGTGAAGATAAAGCCTTCTTCGTATACATCAGCTAGGTAAGGGATAACATCACCGTAAGGAACTTTGAATGTTGAAGAAGGTTTTGTTGAAGATGTTGTTGAGTTTGGATTGATGAACTGATAATTTCCTTCAGAGTCAAGATACTTGAAGTAGATGTTGTAATATCCATCTGTAGGAACTTCATTGATCTCTATCATCGGATAGATATTGATCACTGGTGTTGTCAGATAAAGGTAGTCTCCGACTGAGAGATACGGTTTGTTTGTTATATCTATCTTGCTGTTTTCTGGATTATTAGGATCAGTGTAGAGGTAAGATAATTTGTAACCTGCTTTTAACCCGTTTTTATATTTATTGTATAAATCTTGCAGATCGTAAGATTGATTCCCTATATAAGATATCTCATCGTCACTTACATCCGCTGTAGAGAGATTGTGCCTAAATGGTTTTATAGTGATTTTCTCATCTTTGATCATCAAAAACATGTAGTACTCTTGGTTAGCAGGAGCGGAAGAGGGAATTGTATTTGAATCTAAAGTAGGACTGTTTACATCGTTAGAAGCTTTAAGCTGCCAAGAGTAAGATATCCATCCGTAGACCTTGTCTTTTAAGAAGAAAGAAGATGTACCGACACCATCAGCTGTTAAAAGCTCTCTTCCAAACATATCTTTAGTGATGACAAACTCAGGAACTTGATATCCGAGTTTATAGCTTGATGAAGAGTTGAAGATGTTGTTGAAATCATCACGGAAGATGATCTCTTTTGCTTGACCTGTCTCATCGACGTACATGTAGTGAACAATTCTTTTGTCAACGTTGTCAACAACCTGTAATTTTGCTTCGATGTAGTTAACTCCATCTGCAAACTCATAATTGTCGTTTGCTAAACCTAAGTAGACTTTTGCAACTTTATAAGTTGGATTGCCGTCTTTATCTAATGTAGGAGAAGTAGCTTGTTCATTTTCATAGTATTCAGGATAGATGACGTCTTTAAGTTCTTCTGGGACAGCGTCGTAGTTAAACTGCAGTCTGTGAGTGACTCCTTTTTCGTAGACGAAATCTAATTTGCTAGGGAACATATTTTCTTTCTGCGAAGCAGTTAAAGAGATAGTCTTCTTTGCAATTGAGATGTACTTGTAGATAGGAGAAGGAGCGATATGATTTGAATCTTTGCTGCTGAAAGAGATCTTTGCGTAGTAAGAGCCTGCATTCACTGGATAAAGATTGTCGGCAAGTTTCTGATTGTTTGAAGTGAAGTACTCGATTTTGTAATTTAAATAGCTAGGATAACCATCCTTTAAAGACAATATGACATTTCTGCCTTTTTGATACGTTCCTTTGAAGACGTTGTTTTCATAAATGATACCTTGGCTGTTGCAGATGACTTCAATTGAGTCGCTATCATCTGTCAATGATGCCTTCTCGATGATTAAAGAAGCTTTGAAATCTTTTAATTGAACGTACTTAGTATCGTCGATAGGTGATTTTCTAAAATACTCCATGGTCATCTGGTATATTCCAGCGTTTGTTGGAGCAGAAGAAAGCTTCTCACCTAATGAGTTAAAGTATGTTATTGAATATTTGTCAGAAGGTAAAACATTTCCTGAAGGAGCACCAGTTTTTTCATTGCCATCGTAGGTTGCGAAGACATTTTTAAAAGTGACTCCGCTTTCAGGTATCTGCTCAACTTTTGAATAAATGGTCTTATTTCCAACTGAATTGATCTTGATTGAGTTAATTGGATCAGAATATTCTTTTGTCACAGGATTGAAAGTCTCATAGTAGCCGACAAAATAGTATCCTTTATCTATCGTAGGTTCACTCAAAGAAAATGAATCAAGATAAGTGTATGAGGTTGGATTGTTTGGATTGCTAACTCCTCTTGGTGTTATGTAGTTAATTGAGAAAGTGTTCAAAGAGTACGTGACCTTGCAGGTTACATCATCTCTGATGTTATCTAAGAGAGATTTATCGTAGTTCTTGATGTACGCATCAGGTTTTTCAGGGAGGAAGTCAGGAACAGAATCCTCAGAGAGAGAAGAACCGTCGTAAACACCTGTCAGGGTGGAGAGGACATTGTTGTCGTCATCAACAAATGTCACAGTGTGAGTCATCTCATCGACGATTCTCAAAGTAGCATACATCGGCATAGGAGCTTCGATGTTCTGGTTTGAGGAGATAAATGTTGCGATGACTGTGTATGTGCCAGGATCTACCTGAGCATTGTTTGAATATTGAACAGTCAGATAAGAAGGCAGCTCACCTTCTATCTCAAGAGATCTGTTTAGTCCGTTGTAGATGAATGTTCTGCTGCGGAACTTGATATTTGTCAGCTGTGAACTTTTAGGAAGAATGGTTAAAATAGCTGATTTGTTGAATACCTTTGTTCCACTTCTGTTGCTTATTGTCGCATACACGATATATGTTCCGACGTCGATGTAATCACCGCCTTGATCATTCTTTGAATAGGTGACAGTGTAACCTTCAGGAAGATTATCGATTCTTAAATCGACTGCTTTTCCAGTATAGGTGACAGTCTGATCAGGGAATATGACATCGCTTATGACAGATGAGAAGTCATAGTCGTTTGGATCATCGACTATCGTCATCTTAGCAGAGAGCGATTTGTACTTCTTGCTAGGATCGACGCTATTAAAAAAATTAGCTATAACGTTGTACTCACCAACTTGTGATTGATTATTTCCCACGTAAGTGACAATCACGTTGTCAGGAAGAGAACCTACTATCGATATTGAATGATTTCTTCCGTCGTATTTGAATGTACCGCCTTGAAAAGATACATTGAGAGTTATCTCTTCTTGGACAGTGTCACTTGTCACAGGTGCTTTTGTCTCACAGCTCACCAGAGGATAGATAAGACTAGATAAAGCTGCAATCTGAAATAATTTTCGCTTTTTAGGCATAGAAACACCTCCAAAAAAATCGAATACATATATTAAATATATTCTCTATATATAATATCATGATTAAATAGTTTTCTCTAGTTTTGTAGATATTATAATTATACAAAATTAACAAATATGTAAAATAATTAATTATCTTTTGAGAAAAACAGAGAAAGTGTGAATCTCTTGTCGGTTTTCTTTGTTAAAAAAATCTAAAAAAAACTTAAAAAATAGAGAGTGTTTTTCAGAAAAATTATATTTTATTTAAGAAATTTACTTTATTTGTATTTCAATGATATTAATAAAACAACTTAAGTATATTATAAGAGGTGTTTATTTATGTAAAATGATATAATAAATAAAGTTTATAGATAAAAAAGTCAGATGACACAACTGAATAGCATCTGACTTAATATCGATTAATAGTATTTTAGTTCTCTTCTTTTTCTTCTTTAGAGAAATGCTTTTTAACCTCTTCTTCAATCATCTTTTTGACGGATTCATCATTCTGCA